>JAUWIC010000064.1 GCA_030605575.1 Dehalococcoidia bacterium | reverse complement strand
GAGCCCGCTCATCAATCCAACCCTCTCCTGCCAGTAAGGCAGGCAGCTTAGCCATCACCTCATCAGCACTAAGTTCAGTCATAAATCCCAGCTTGCCTAGATTTATCCCGGTAATAGGGATGGGACGAGGCACCACGGCTTGAGCCGCCCGTAGAATTGTGCCATCGCCACCGATACTGAGAATCAAATCGGTATTATTTACCTGAGCTCTTGCCTTCTCCCCTTCCCAAGCTGAGCATAGCCACACAGAAAGTCCCCTTGAGCCCAAAAACTTTCCTAGTTTAGAGGCCAGACTACAGGCAGCCTTATTCAGCGGGTGATAGAGAATACCAATCCTTTTCATAAACTACTCTCCGATAAAATGAAAGTATTACTGCTGAGAACAAACAAAGTGTAACATTGGCAAGCTGGAGCGTCAAGGTTAAGGATTGGGCTCAGCCTAGGCAAAAGTCACTTAATGCTGTAGCTGGGTGGACTAGGCAGCTGCCCTGGCCAATCGGCGCTGAATAATGGATTGGATAATAACGAAGCCAATGATGCCCAGGAAAAAGACGGCAGCGAAAACTCCAGCCGCTCGTATTCTCCTATCGGTTATTGCCTCAACGCCCTTGCCGAATTTCCACAACCAGACATAGCTGCCGATAGGAGCAAAATAGCGCCAGGTAGTCGGTAGCTGGACACCCTTGGCCTTCATTTCCTCTATGGGCTTGACCACAGCCCACTCCCACATTCTACCCACCGCCCCCACGATAAAACCGGCGGGGACGACAATAAGAGCAATAATGAAAAAGACAGGTTCATCACCTTGACCCCAAAAGCCCCAGCCAAAACAGGCAATAGCCAGAGCATAAATGGCAGCGTGCAAAAGGAAAGCTAGAAGAAAGGCTTGAGCCGATAGCCACAACAGTTGCAAGAAATGCTTAGGCGAATACTTCTCCGGTATTTCAAGCCGGCTGAGAGCAATTCGCGCACGCGGTATAGCTACTACAACAAAGAAAGTAGCAATAATGATAATGAAAGGCAATAGAATCAAAGGCAAGCCATATAGTACTCCAAGGACATCAAGGTTCATGAGCAAAAAGGGAATGAGAATACCAGCTCCAGTCAATAGATACAGCAGTAGAAAAAATTGCTTAGGCGATAAATTTTTCGACATTTGCCACCACAAGTAGACGTGCTTTAATTGTACTCTATTTTACATGGTTGTCAATATCCTTAAGAAAGAAGGTGTCAAATTAGACATTGCAGAATGAAACTAAAGACAATAAAATTGGTGATTGAATACCAAAAAGGAAATTAGGTCAGATATTTTGAATAACTGCTCTAATTCTTATTTGTAAGCTGATAAAAATAGGTTTTTGTTGGCTTAGGGTCAGCAAGTAGTTTTGATTTCAGTGTCAGCTTCTGAATAAGGAGAATCGAAGTATTGAGGTGTTGGCACTCAATGTTTGACTAATTGCGATTTTCGTACTCTTTATGGCGACCAAACTAGAGAAGTGGCACAGCTCCTAAGGTGGTGGCGCCAGAATACAACAAGAACTAGCTCAAATCATTTAGAAAGTTCCTCTATTTGTTGCCTTGCCATTTCAATCTCCTGAGGATTGTGAGTGAGACGGATGAATGTCTCAAAATCGGCTATAGCCTCGGCTTTTTTGCCTTGTAGTTTGTAGGCATAGCCCCGGTTGTAGTAGGCCTCGCCGCTGTTTCCGATTTGAGCGCAATTCGGGTCAAGCTCGATAGCTTTGTTGCAGTCGGTGATGGCCAGGTCATACTGGCCCTTCTCGTTGTAGGACCGGGCTCTACTGCAGTAGGCCCCAGCAAGGTCAGGGGCAAGCTCGATGGCTTTGGTACACTCTTCTATCGCCTCATCATAGCGGCCCTCATTGTTTAACCTATCGGCCTTTTCAGCGTGCGACCAAGCATTAGCTCTGGACACAGGTCCGCACCCAGCAACGAGAACACCGACTAGCAAAACCAATGCCAGTAGAAGAACAATGCGAACTCGATGCATAATCTACCTCCCTATGATTCTTCCTGATAGTTAGTGTTTAATACAGTTCAAACTAAAAAAGGCATCAGCCACCGCCATATTATCTAGCGGTACTTGTGCCTCTTGTTTCATCCCCCAACTCCTACACTAGCACTACAATTGTGACTATTTCAAGGTTAGCTCACGTATGCGCACTCCAATTATACGCCTTTTTACGTAGAGGGGGACACTACGTAGCTACCCTGGCCAATCGGCGCTGGATAATAGCCCGGATAATAACGAAGCCAATGATGCCCAGGAAAAAGACGGCAGCGAAGACCCCAGCCGCCCGTATTCGCCTCTCGGTTACTGCCTCTATACCCTTGCCGAACTTCCACAACCAGGCGTAGCATCTGAAAGGGGCAAAATAGGGCCAGGTAGTCGGTAGCTGGATGCCCTTGGCCTTCATCATCTCTATTGGCTGCGTAACAGTCCACTCCCACACCTTGCCTATAGCCCCCACTACAATACCGGCGGGGGCGATAGGGATAGCAGTGAAAAAGAATGCCACGTGAAGACCCTCCAACAAATAACCTAGTGGGATTATGTGGCCAGCAATCATACCTAAACCATAAAAACCATTGTGTAGTATGACACCTACAATAAAGGCTCCTGCCGTTAGCCACAACAGTAGCAAGAAATGTTTAGGCGAATACTTCTCCGGTATTTCAAGCCTGGCAAGAGCAATTCGCGCCCTCGGTATAGCTACTACAACAAAGAAAATAGCAATAAGTATTACGGGAATCCCGAAAGGCCATAGGAAAAATAGGAACCAGTCCCAAAGACTGTCAGGTACTTCACGGACACCACCCATCATCCGGAGCATTGAGTACAAAAAGACACTAACACCAAAGGCTATGGTTGATATATACAGCAGTAGAAAAAATTGCTTAGATGATAACTTTTTCGGCATTTGATACCTCCAAAGAGCAGTTCAGGCTAAACTTCTCCCTCCGGCTATGCTTCAGCCGAAGTGAGTAAATAAAAAGACTAAGCCGACACAAAGTGCAGCAATACCAATCCCCAGCAAGGTGTACAGGGTACGGCGACTTTTATCCATTCTTAACCCTTCGCTTTCCTTCGTTTATTTCCACTCTTACTATATAACGGCTTACTCAGCCTTTTGATAGCCCGACCCGACCTAAATCTATTCAAATTAATAAAGCCCCGGGTTCTGTTCACCGGCTATCTACCTCCAAATCCACCTTGCTGGCTTGCCTATTAAATACCAACTCTCATTATACACCACCAACCGAGTAAATAGACATAATAAGAGGTTGTTTATTAACCTCAGCCCCTTAGATTTTTATTGGTAACCCTATCCCCTTTATCCCCTTCCCCTTATTAAGGGGAAGGGGAATCAATTATATAAGGGGGGCTTCACCCCTCTTAAACTCCTCTCTAATATTTCCTCCAAAGAGAAGTCCGTTATATAAGGGAGGATTTTTACCCCACAAAACTTTGTTTTTGCGGGGACCCCGTATAAGCCTCCCTTTGACTCTCCATGACATGGATATATATTATTCCTATTATTAGGGAGAAGAGATTTTAGAGAGGGGCTTCGCCCCTCTCTTACCTACACTCCCCCCTTCCCTTAATAAGGGAAGGGGGTTAGGGGGATAGGTTGCTAAACAATCTCAATAGACACCCTTGCCAGCCGCTGGAAAAAGTCGCAAACTAAAAGTAGTAAACTATAGGATTTTACGCCATTTTCTGCTAAAATAGCCAAAGTGCTATGAGAATAGCAAGAGCTAAACCTCAAGCGTTTATAGCCTCCCCCCAGAGCTATAGGCGCTTTATTTTGATTGGCATATAAGAGTGGAAGGTTGGTAGCGGAAAATATGAAAAAATCTCACAAGGTTATAGCGTGTCTTTTAATACTCCTCACTGTAGCCCTTGGAGCCACCAGTTGTGCCAGAAAGCCCCTGATGAAGTTCGAAGAGACCCGCGATATGATGGGTACCTTCGTCACCATTACCGTTTACTCGGATGAGGAAACAGCGGAAGAGGCGATAAGTGCTGCCTTTGCCCGAATGGAAGAAATAGAGAGCGTAGCCTCAATATTTGATGAACAAAGCCAGGCATTCCAACTTAACCGAGATGGGCATCTGGATGCAGCCTCCGATGACCTTTCGCAACTACTAACTATGTCCCTAGATTACAGCCAAATGACTGACGGTTGTTTCGATATAACCATTCAACCGTTATTAGACCTGTGGGCGGGTGGCCTATGGAAGGAGAGCGAGGAGGTCCAGCAGAGCAGGATAAACCAGACGCTGGGGCTCACCGGCTGGGATAAGATAGGTACTGAGGGTAACCGGATATACTTCACGGTAGAGGGAATGAAAATCACCCTCGGTGGAATCGCCAAAGGCTACGCCGTAGATGAGGCGTTAGAAGTCATCAGTAGCATGGGCATCAAACACGCATTGGTGAATGCCGGTGGCGACATGGGCACGTTAGGTTCCAAGCCAAACCGAGAGCCATGGAATGTTGCCCTGGTCAACCCCGATGACACCAGCCAGTGCCTCGCCGCCTTCAGTTTTTCGGATAAAGCCGTAGCCACATCGGGGAATTACGAGCGATACTTTGACCCGGAGAAGGAAGCCGGTCACATAATCAACCCCAAGACGGGCTATTCAGCCCAGGAGTGCATCAGCGTCACCATAATAGCCGAAAACTGCACCCGGGCTGACGCCCTAGCTACCGGGGTTTTTGTCATGGGTCCTGATGACAGCATAGAGTTGGTTGAATCGCTGGATGATGTGGAGTGTCTCATAGTAGATGCCGACAGGATAATATATCGCTCTTCGGGATTATCTACGTATCTAAGCGAAAGGCAGTGAGATGAAAAACTTGGGCATCAGGCTCAAAAAGAAGGGCACACCATATGGAGTGAAAGTGCCCGAGAGCAAGCTTACCGCCAAAAACCAGATTGAGCAGGCACCATTACCGGAAAAGGTAATCATCCCTCTGCACCAGAATATAGGGGCGCCGTGTGAAGCCGTGGTCAAGAGGGGAGATAAAGTGCTGACCGGCCAGAAGATAGGCGATTCCGACAAGTTTGTCAATGCTCCGGTTCACGCCACAATATCCGGTGAGATATCCGGTACCACTATGATGGTAAACCCGCCAACCGCCCAGCTAGTAGAGGCTTTGGTGGTGACCTCTGATGGGGCAGATGAATGGGTAAAACTGGAACCCCCTAAGAACCCTGAGGCGCTTTCGGTGAAGGAGATTTTAGACAGGATAAGAGGCGCTGGTTTAGTTGGACTTGGCGGAGCCGCCTTTCCCACTCATGTTAAGCTATCACCACCTAAGGACGTCAGGATAGATACCGTCATTCTGAACGGCTGCGAGTGCGAGCCCTATATAACCTCAGACCACAGAGTAATGCTTGAATATGGGGAGAAGGTACTCTCGGGACTAAGTATCATAAAGAAGGTGCTCTCTCCAGATAGTATCTATATCGCCATTGAGGATAACAAGGAAGATGCCATAGACCACATGGAAGAGCTGATAGTGGCCATGGGGCTCAAAGAGGACTTTAAGATAATTCCCCTAAAATCGAAATACCCAATGGGTGCCGAAAAAATTCTGACCCAAATGATATTGGGCAGGGAAGTCCCCATCGGTGGACTGCCACTGCACGTCGGGGTGGTCGTCCACAATGTAAGTACCGCCAAGGCAATTCACGATGCCGTCGTTGAAGGCAAACCCTTTATTGAGAGAGTGGTAACCATCACCGGTGCGGTTAAGAATCCGAAGAATCTTCTGGTCAGGTTCGGCACCCCGCTAAGGAGTCTAATAGATTACTGTGGAGGGATAGACGGCAAAGCCAACGAGGTCATCCTTGGTGGGCCGATGATGGGTTTCTCCCAGTTTGACCTTGATTTCCCCGTGATGAAGGGAACCAACGGCGTGATTGTAAAAGAAAGCACACCGATAAGAGAGCAGGACTGTATAAGCTGTGGCAAGTGCATAGAGGTTTGTCCCATGTATCTCATGCCTACCCTGCTGGCTAGATATGCCAAGGCAGGCAGGTACGATGAGTGCCAGGAGGCTTATATTGATGACTGCTTTGAGTGCGGGGCTTGCGCTTACGTCTGCCCGGCAAACATACCGTTAGTGCAGTACATAAAGGTAGCCAAGAGAGAACTGATTAAGAGGGCAGCCAAGAAGTGATACCAGAGAGGAAATTCTTAATCTCACCTGGTCCACACCTATGGAAAGGGCTCTCCGTGAGCAAGATAATGTATCGGGTAGTGATTGCCCTTATGTTTCCCACCGGAGCGGCAATATATTTCTTTGGTTATCGCGCGCTGTCGGTGATTGGTGTGAGCGTGGCGGCAGCGGTAGTAACCGAGTATGTATGCAAGAGATTAAGGAACCGAGCTTTTGTTATGGACGGGAGCGCCGTGGTCACCGGGATTCTGCTGGGCTTAGTCCTGCCGCCGACGATACCCTTGTGGATGGTGGCGGTCGGCTCTATATTCGCCATTGGTATTGTCAAGGAAGCCTTTGGCGGTCTGGGGCACAACATATTTAATCCCGCCCTGGGCGGCCGGGCTTTTATGACCGCCTGCTTCTCGGTCCCAATGACGACATGGATAAAGCCGATGGGCTTTGCTGCCGACGCGGTAACCTCGGCTACTCCGTTGAGTGGGAGTTCGGTCTGGCAGCCTGGAGACCCTTCGGTATATCAAGCACTATTCCTGGGCAATACCGCCGGCTCACTAGGCGAGACTTCAGCCCTCTTTATAATAATTGGCGGCATTTTCCTGGTAGCACGCGGTGTAATAAACTGGAGAATCCCGGTAATTTACATCGGGATGGTCGCCTTAATGGCCGTCGCCTTAGGGCAAGACCCTCTATTTTACATCCTAGCCGGGGGACTCATGCTCGGCGCCTTCTTTATGGCCACGGACTATGTGACCTCGCCCCTGACTAATAAAGGAAAGATAATATTTAGCCTTGCCCTGGGGGTATTGACAGTAATGATAAGACACTTCGGCGGCATGCCTGAGGGGGTCTGTTTCTCAATCCTTTTCATGAACGCCCTAACCCCGGCTATTGATAGGTATACCAAGACCAGACCATACGGTCTCCAGAGGGTAAAAAGGGTAAAAAGTGAAGGCTAACACTTTAAAGAGAATATTCCCGGTAATCCTCATTACGGTAGTCGTTTTCGCCTGTGTGGCGCTACTTAACTGGACGGACAGTATTACCAGGGGTAAGATTGAATATCAGAAGGAGCAGCAGATACAAACCATGCTGGCTGAAATGTTCCCCAGTATGAGCCGATATACCTTTGAGGATGATATATACACCATATACTCTAACGGAGACAGGGTTGGCTATGCATTTATTGCCGTAGGTAAAGGGTATGGCGGGGATATTGACATCCTAGTCGGGCTCGAGGACGAGGCGACAGTAAAAGGTATAACCATAATCCCCCCCGTTACTGAGACACCGGGGCTGGGCAGTAGAATAGCCGAGAGTTCTTTTACCGATATGTTTAGGGGGCTAAATATTGCCGATGTGGCTCTAAGCCGGGATGGCGGACAGATAGATGCCATAACCGGGTCAACGATAAGTTCCAGAGCGGTGGTTGACGCCGTTAGAACCGAAGCTATGGAAAAGGTTAAACTGCTGAAGGACAGTGAGGAAGGAGGGTAAATGGGTAAATTCGGCAAAGAGTTTACCAAGGGACTAGTTCTCTCCAATCCGGTTTTTATCCTTGCCCTCGGTTTATGCCCGACACTGGCAGTGAGTACATCAATTGGCAATGCGCTGGGCATGACCCTGGCGGTTGTCATTGTTCTTCTCGGGTCGAACATAATAATATCGGCGATAAGGAATATTGTCCCCAACATGATGAGGATTCCCATATTTATCGTCATAATCGCCACCCTGGTTACGGTGGTGGACCTGATATTTCAAGCCAATTTCCCCGATTTACACCAATCCTTAGGCATATTTCTGCCACTGGTGGTGGTAAATTGTATAATACTTGGCCGGGCCGAGGCCTTTGCTTCCAAGAATCCGATAGTCTACTCCATCGCTGATGCCCTGGGAATTACCGTCGGTTTCATGCTAGCCCTGCTTATGATTTCATTCCTCAGACAGATACTCGGCACCGGCAGTCTAAGTCTATCGGTGTTCGGTCTCAACATCAACTTTTTCACCCTGCCAATCCTAGGCGAGCATCCTATGGCCATATTCATACTGCCACCAGGGGCGTTTCTGCTCATCGGGCTGCTGCTAGGCCTGTTCCGACGAATGGGGGTGATGAAGAGTGAATGAACTCATCGCCATATTCATCGGCATGGCTCTCATCAATAACTTCATCCTGGTGAGATACCTGGGTCTTTGCCCCTTCTTCGGTGTATCTAAAAAAGTAGGTAACGCTCTCAGCATGGGCATAGCCGTTACCTTCGTAATGTCTATTGCCTCGCTTGCCACCTGGCTCATCCACCACTATATCCTTCTTCCTTTTGACATTGAGTATATGTATATTATCATCTATATACTGGTAATAGCCTCACTAGTCCAGATAATAGAGCTATTCATAAAGAGGACGAATCTCGCTCTGTATAACGCATTTGGAATATATCTACCCCTTATTACCACCAACTGCGCCGTACTCGGCGTTACCTTCATAAACATGGTGGAGAACTATTCGCTCCTCGGGAGTATAGTTTCGGCTCTAGGCGCTGGGCTAGGTTTTACCCTCGTTTTATTCATTATGTCAAATATACGGGAGAGGCTAGAATTCGCCGATTCGCCTAAGTCAATGAAGGGGTTACCTATAGCCTTCTTAATAGCCGTGCTTCTTGGCCTGGCATTCTTTGGCTTTGGGGGAATGATATAATAGATGGTATAATTTAAACGGAGGGATTAAAACAGATATGCTTCCAGTAGGTGTGCTTACCCTCATAGGGTTGGGCTGTGGGTTACTAATATACTTTGTATTCATCAAGATACCACAAAAGGTAAAAGGAATTGAGAAAACGGAGGAGATAAACACCATCCTGCCCGGGATGAACTGTGGTGCCTGCGGGCATCCCGGCTGCTTTGCCTATGCTCAGGCGCTGGCAGCCGACCCAGACCTAATCACCAAGACGCCGTGCACTGTGGTGCTGCAAGACCCTGAGAGTCTGGAGCGTCTAGAGAAGGCTCTCGGTATAACCCTAGATGCGTCAGCGATGAGCAAAAAGGCTCTCGTCCATTGTAATGGGAACTCAGAGACTATATATCATTACTCCGGAGTTGAGACATGTAAGGCAGCCGCCCAACTCCTCAGTGGCTATAAGAAATGCCCCTACGCCTGCCTGGGTCTCGGTGACTGCGTGGAGGTATGTCCCCAGCAGGGTGCAATATTCATAGACCCGGAGAAGAATGTGGCTATTGTTGATACCGAGAAGTGTAATGGTTGTGGACTTTGCGTCACCGAGTGCTCGCTGAACCTCATTGAGCTGGTCCCAGCCGGAACCAAGATTGCCTTTCTCTGTAACTATAAGCCGTTAAGGAATATCCCGGGGAGGGAGAGGTGTGATTTCGGCTGTATCCACTGCCGAAAGTGTTTTAAGGCTTGCGAAGACGAAGCCATAGAGTGGAATAAGGAGACAGCTCTACCCGAATTTGACCAGGAGAAGTGTACTCTTTGCCTTAAATGTATTGAGGCGTGTGAACCGAATACCTTAGCTGATTTCACCAAGGTAAAAAAAGAGGCAGAACTGGTTGCGGCATAATGACTTCCCCATCAAGGTTACAATCAACTTTTGATAATTTATCTGGTATAATATATTCAGATGACAACCCAAGCTGTAGTAAGCTGTAATACATAAAAGATACCTTAATAAGAATGCGAGTTATCGCAGGTAAAGCAAAAGGACACCGACTTAAAGTACCCAAGGGGACTACTATTCGTCCGGCGACAGATTTAGTCCGAGGCGCGATTTTTTCTATCCTGGAAACCACTACCAGCAACTGGACACGGGTACTTGATCTATTCGCTGGTAGCGGAGCCTTAGGCATAGAGGCGTTAAGCCGAGGCGCAGACTGGGTTGACTTTGTTGAGCATGAGCCACGATGTTGTGATATAATTAAGCAAAACCTAGAAAAAACAAGGCTCGCCGCCCAGGCTCATATTTATCGCTGCGGTGTAGCCAAAGCACTTTCCTTTCTTGATAAGGAGTATAGCATTATACTGATGGACCCACCCTATTCTAACCCCTCTATAGGCAACCTGGTGGCGCAACTGGCAACCTCCAAATTGGTTGGGACAAACTCAATTGTTGTAGTAACCCATTCCCCCCACCATCCCTTAGATTCAACCTATGCTACATTAAATCTCATTAAAGAGCGCCGCCACGGGGATAGTTGCATTGCAATATACCAAAAGGAGGGCACGCCTTGACCATTGCTATCTACCCAGGCAGTTTCGACCCCATAACTAACGGGCACCTTGATATTATTACCCGAGCCACCAAGCTCTTTGAAAAGCTAATTATTGGGGTCTACGATACGCCGGACAAAGACCTTCTCTTCACCGCTAACGAGAGAGCCGAACTGGTAAAGCAAGCCACAGCCACCCTGCCCAATGTTGAGGTAAGAGTTTTTACCGGGCTGACTGTTGGCTTTGCCAAGAAGGTAAAAGCACAAGTTATAGTGCGCGGGCTGAGAATGAGTGCCGACTTTGAGAGGGAATTCGATCTGGCAATGATGAACAAAAAGTTGTCCCCTGAGATAGAACTGGTTTGTCTAATGTCAGACCTGAAATATCAATTCCTTAGCTCCAGCCTGCTCAAGGAAGCCGCTAGCTTGGGCGCTATCGTTGATGACCTTGTTCCCCAACACGTGGCAACAGCTCTAAGAAAGAAGGTTCAAAGCAAAATGTAGACATTGTTGACCAACACGGCGCATTACACCAAGACGAACTAATTCCTTAAGGAGTAAAGTGAGGAGGGATATATGGCATACAAGATTACGGATGAGTGTATTAGTTGCGGAGCCTGTGAACCTGAATGCCCCAATGAGGCAATTAGCGAGGGGGAGACAATCTATGTGATTGACCCAGATAAGTGCACCGAGTGTGTTGGTAGCCATGAATCATCCCAGTGTACTGAAGTCTGCCCCATAGACAACTGCTGCATACCCGACCCTGAGCATCCCGAGGCTAAAGAGCAGCTTCTTGAGAAATGGCGTAAGTCGCACCCGGGTGAGGAGCCTGCCCCAGGGACTTACTAGAACTAAAACCAATTATTGAAAGAAGGCACGTATTGCCCCAAACTCCTTGGGTAGCAGAGCCAGCACTCTGGGGAACTGGTCTAATAGTATAGGCGCTATGGTTGATTGAGCAATAGTCCCCGTTATACCGAGAAATTTGACCCACATAGCTAAAAAGGCACCACAGAACATAGCTCCTACGATAAAACCTAAAATACCGCCACCAAGACGATTGACCCAACCCAGCATTATTGCCGAAGCCGCCCACTTCAGCAAGCGGGCAAGCACAGTAACTATTACCATTACCCCAATAAATATGATGGCAAAGGCAGCCACTTTCGCCCAGCCAGGTGAGGAAATAAGCGTTAGCTGCTGGGAAAAGGGAGCATAGTAACGCCCAGCCAGGACTATACCCACGATTAAGCCAGCTAGGGTTAATGCTATCTTTATAACCCCCTTCTTCAGCCCAATGAAGGTAGTAACACCTATAGCTACCATTATAACTATATCAAGCGAATTCATAGCGATTGTTTAACTACCTCACCCCCTTTAATCCCCCTCTCCTTCAAAGGAGAGGGGGAAGTATTGGTTTTGAAGGGGCAAAGCCCCTTCAATCTACCCTATTTGGGTCATCCATAGTGGAGAGCATCAATGGGATTTAGCCTGGCGGCCCTAAGTGCCGGGTATATCCCAGAGACAAGACCAATAAAAATCGAGACCGATATAGCCAAAATTACAATATCTGGCGATACCACAGACGGTATCGCCTGCCCGCCGATATCTATTCGAGAAATAAGGCGTGACATAATCCAGCCACCAGCTATGCCTATGCCACCCCCAGTTAGGCTAAGCATCGCCGCTTCCATCAGGAACTGGCCTAAAATGTCCCTCCGTTTAGCTCCTACCGCCTTACGAAGGCCTATCTCTCTAGTGCGCTCGGTTACCGAAACCAGCATAATATTCATAATACCTATACCAGCCACGAGTAGGGAAATACCGGCAATCGCCCCCAGAACTATAGTGAATATCCCGGTTACCTGCTGCAGCATGCCAACTATCTGCTCCTGACTGATGACGGCAAAGTCATCCTCCTCATCAGGGGCTAACCGATGGCGCTGCCTCAAAACATCCTCAATCTGGTAAATGGCGCCATCAATCGCCTCGGCACCTGACACCTGAACCACAATTGACTGAACAGCGTCTTCACCCCCAGCCGTGCGCTGGGTAAACAGCCGGGTCTGAAAGGTAGTTATTGGTACCACAACCAGCTCATCCTGGCTAACTCCCATAAACGCCCCACCCTTAGCCTCCAGAACCCCGATAACGGTAAACCGACGCTCCTTTATCTTAACCTTTTGTCCTAAAGGGTCGTCAGAACCAAACAGGTCTTCAGCCACTTTATCCCCCAGCACCGCTACCGTATCTCTATGGGCTACATTCCTCTGGGAAATAAATTGACCTGAGGCTAGAGAATAATTCATTGCCCCCATAGCTCCCGGGGTAGTACCGGTTATGGCTGTAGTAACACTTTCGTTACCAGCTATAACTTCAGCATAGCTCTCACTTACCGGGGCTACGGCTACTACCGAATGAACATAAGCTGGATTAGCCAAAGCCTCGGCATCATCTAAACTAAGAGTAAGAGCACCCCTACCTAGCCCAGCTACCCCCGCACCCAGCGAACTAGGGATAACATAGATAGCATTGGTACCCAACTCTTCAAAGGTAGAGGTAATCATAGCTTCGGCGCCTCTACCTACCGACATAAGTCCTATTACCGCCCCCACCCCGATTACCCTGCCCAGCATGGTTAATGAGGAGCGCAGGTTATTGGCCAATAGTGATTTTAGGGCAGTAGCCAAAAAGTCTATAAACTTCACTGGCTTATAATCTCCCCATCATGAAGGCGGATGATGCGCTGGGCTTGAGAGGCTATATCTGCCTCATGGGTAACCATGATTACAGTTATGCCGTCTTGATTAAGCTGTCGAAACATAGACACAATCTCGGCAGTGGTCTTACTATCAAGATTGCCAGTAGGCTCATCAGCTAGAATGAGGGCGGGATTATTGACCAGTGCCCGGG
>JAUWIC010000052.1 GCA_030605575.1 Dehalococcoidia bacterium | reverse complement strand
CTAAGTAAGTAGAGACCTCAATATCGCCACGGGTAGTTACGCGGCGGCTCTTATTTAAGGTTGGTTTTGGTTTACCTTTAGCCATGTCTATGCCAAAGATTACCACTGTGATATACTATCGTCAAGAGAAAGAACCATCCTTAGTAGGTAGCAGACTAATGTGGGATAAGCTTCCTCCAGATATTCAAAAGCAGGTTGAGAAGGGTATTACTATTCTTAAACAGGGGGGGATAGTTGCCTTTCCTACTGATACTGTCTATGGGTTGGGGGCTTGGGCTGGTAATCAACAGGCGGTGGAGCGGGTTTATCAGGTAAAAGAGCGACCGCAGAATATTGCGCTCCCTCTGCTTCTAGCCCGTACATCACAGATAAGCGAGGTGGCTGAGCTGGTACCCCAGATTGCCTGGCTTTTAGCTGATAAATTCCTGCCCGGTGGCTTGACCTTAGTTTTACCTAGAGCTAACTCGGTTCCCGATATTGTCACTGCCGGTGGGGTGACTGTAGCCGTTCGCATTCCGGCTCATCCTGTTCCTGTTGCCCTGGTTGAAGGTCTGGGGGCGCCTATTATAGGCACCAGTGCTAACCTGAGCGGTAAGCCCAGCGCCCTGACTGCTGACGACGTCTATTCTCAGTTCGGTGATAAAATAGATTTAGTTATTGATGGTGGCCGGTGCCCGGGTGGCAGAGAATCTACCATAGTTGATGTGACCGGGGAAACGCCGGTAGTTTTGCGGGAAGGGGCTATCGCCTTAACCGAACTCGAGCAGGTATGCAAGATTATTTAACCCTGTCCCCTGTATCCCCTTCCCCTTGATAAGGGGAAGGGGAGGATAATATCTTTAGAGGGGCGTAGCCCCTCTTACATAACCAATTCCCCCTCTCCTTGTCAAGGAGAGGGGGATTAAGGGGGTGAGGTTGATAGACAACTTTATGGGGGAGCATTGTCTCTAGGAAAGGAGGCTGAGTAGTGCGTATTGCTATTGGCTGTGACCACAGGGGGCTGAATCTCAAGCAATTTGTTATGAAGCTAATTACTGAGATGGGGTATATTTATGAGGACTTTGGCTGTTATACCACCGATTCGGTAGACTACCCTGATATTGCCAAAAAGGTAGCTGAAGCGGTGGCTACGGGTAATTTTGAGCAAGGTATTTTGATATGCGATACCGGCATTGGTATGAGTATCGCCGCTAATAAGGTTAAGGGGATAAGGGCGGCTCTATGTCAAGATGCCTTCAGCGCTCAGCGAGCTCGTCAGCACAATGATGCCAATGTCCTTTGTTTTGGGGTGGGGGAGGAGCAAGATATAATATCTGAAATTGTTGAGGCTTATCTTATCAATGAGTTTGAGGGTGGGAGGCACGTGCCGAGGCTAGATAAGATAAAGGCTATGGAATGCTGATTATATGGGACTTAGCTTGACAATGAATGAGGGCTATGTTATGTTTTGTTATGAGTTGCAGGTAGGATTTCGGAATTTAAGTCCGTCCTTAGAGGGGCGGTTTTTAATTATTAAGGTAAAAGAAAGGGCGAAACTGTGAAAAGCGATGTGGTGAAAAGGGGCGTGGAGCGGGCTCCACACCGGTCTTTGTTACATGCTGTAGGCTGGGCGAGTGCCGATATAGATAAGCCCCTTATCGGCGTTATTAATAGCTTTAGTGAGATTGTCCCGGGACATATACATCTGCGGGATATTGCCGAGGCAGTAAAAGCCGGGGTACGCAGTGGAGGTGGTGTCCCCTTTGAGGTTAACACTATTGCGGTGTGTGATGGTATTGCTATGAACCACCCGGGTATGAAATACAGTCTGCCCAGTCGGGAACTAATCGCTGACTCAGCGGAAATAGTAGCTGAGGCTCATGCCTTTGATGCCCTGGTCTTTATCACCAATTGTGACAAGATAATTCCCGGGATGCTTATGGCGGCGGTAAGGCTGAACCTGCCGGCTATCTTTATCAGCGGTGGTCCCATGCTGGCCGGACGCCTGAGCACTAATACCGGGGTTGAACACGTTGACCTTAGTTCTATCTTTGAGGCAGTAGGTAAGGTAGCTAAAGGAAAGATGACTCAGGAGGAACTGGAGCGGATGGAGGCGGTGGCTTGCCCTGGGTGCGGTAGCTGTTCGGGGATGTTTACCGCCAATACCATGAATTGTGCCACCGAGGCTCTGGGTATGGGGCTACTTGGTCACGGTACTATTCCGGCGGTTGATGGCCGGCGGATACAGTTAGCCAGAGAGGCAGGACGGCAGGTTATGGAACTACTGGCTAACAATATTCGTCCGCGTGATATTATAAACGAAGCTTCTATCCATAATGCCTTTGCTGTTGATATGGCGTTAGGTGGTAGCACTAATTCAGTTTTGCACCTTATGGCGATAGCCTATGAGGCGGGGATTGATTTTTCCTTGCCTATGGTGAACCAGATAAGTGAGCGTACCCCTCACCTGGCTAAGGTAAGACCAGCCGGTGATTACCATCTGGAGGACATTGACCAGGCTGGCGGTATATCAGCGGTAATGAGACAGCTCAAAGGGGTATTAAACCTTGAGTCCAGAACAGTATCGGGAAAATCGGTGGCGGAGATTATTGCCGATTGCCGGTTTGTGGATGAAAAAGTGATTCACTCGGCCGCTAATGCTTACTCAGCTACCGGGGGTATTTGTGTCCTTTTTGGCAATCTGGCGCCCGAGGGTGCGGTGGTGAAGAGGAGTGCCGTAGCTCCTGAGATGATGGTTCATCAGGGTCCAGCCAGGGTATTTGACTCTGAAGAGGAAGCCACCGCCGCTATTATGGGTGGCGGCATAAAGTCGGGTGACGTGGTGGTCATTCGTTATGAAGGACCTAAAGGAGGGCCGGGGATGAGGGAGATGCTCACGCCTACTTCTCTCCTGAGCGGTATGGGTATGGATAAGGAGGTAGCCCTGGTAACTGATGGGCGTTTTTCTGGAGCCACTCGGGGGGCGGCTATCGGGCATGTCTCGCCTGAGGCAGCTAGTCGGGGGGCTATTGCTGCCTTGACAGACGGCGACATAATTAAGATTGATATTCCCAATTATAAGCTTGAGGTTGAGCTTAGCGACAAAGAGATATCCGAGCGCCTGGTACAGTTAGCTGAGTTTGAACCTAAGATAAAAACAGGCTATCTCAGGCGCTATGCGGAAAGGGTATGTTCGGCTAGTACTGGGGCAGTGTTTAGCTGATAAGGGAGAAAAATAATGAAAATGACTGGTGCCCAGATTATATGTGAGGGTCTGGTAAAGGAAGGAGTAGAGGTTATCTTTGGTTTCCCTGGGGGGGCTGTTTTACCCTTATATGATACCCTAGCCCGATATCCTCAGCTTCGTCATATTCTGGTGCGTCATGAGCAGGGGGCGGCCCATGCCGCTGATAGCTATGCCAGAGCCACCGGGAAGGTGGGGGTATGTATAGCTACCTCAGGTCCCGGTGCCACTAATTTGGTAACCGGTATTGCTAATGCCCATCTTGATTCGTCCCCGGTAGTAGCCATAACCGGTCAGGTAGCCAGACCCTTTATTGGTAAAGATGCTTTTCAGGAGGTAGATATTTCCGGTATTACTTTGCCTATTACCAAGCATAACTACCTTGTCCTCGACGTAGGTTCACTGGCTAAAATAGTTAAGGAGGCTTTTTATCTAGCTCGGACTGGTCGACCGGGTCCGATACTTATTGATGTCCCGCGAGATGTCTTCATAGAGCAGACGGAGTTTAACTACCCGAGCCAGGTAGATTTACCTGGCTATAAGCCAACGCTTCAGGGGCACCCGGCACAGATTAAGAAGGCAGCCAAGCTTATAAATGAGGCTCAGCGACCTCTTATTATTGGCGGTAGGGGGATAATTATCTCTGGAGCCTATGCCGAGCTTAAGCAACTAGCCGAAACGGCGCAAATACCGGTGATTACTACTTTATTGGGTATTGGTTGTTTCCCGGAGAGTCATATCCTGAGTTTTGGTATGTTGGGGATGCACGGCATGGCTTATGCTAATATGGCGGTTGCGGCGGCTGATGTCATTATTGCCATTGGGATGAGGTTTGATGATAGGGCTACAGGTAAGGTGAGTGAGTTTGCCCCTCACGCCAGCATCATCCATATTGATATCGACCCAGCCGAAATCGGTAAAAATGTGCCGGTAGTTGTGCCTATTGTTGGTGATGCGAAGCTGGTTCTAAACGCATTAAATAAATTGATTATCTCTACCGAGCATATTGATTGGTTCCAACAGCTTGAAGGCTGGCGGAGGGAGCACCCTTCAACGGCTATAAGAGACTGCGAAGGGCTCCTGCCCCAGTTGGTCATTCGCAAGATATATGAGGTAACACAGGGTGAGGCTATTATTGTTACCGGGGTCGGGCAGAACCAGATGTGGGCAGCCCAACACTACTGCTATGATAAGCCAAATAGCCTAATCTCATCAGGTGGGTTAGGCACTATGGGATTTGAGCTTCCAGCAGCTATAGGGGCCAAGGTAGGCTGTCCTGATACTACTGTTTGGTGTATCGCCGGTGACGGTGGTTTTCAAATGACTATCCAGGAGTTAGCTACTATAGTCCAGGAAAAATTGGCGGTTAAGATAGCTATTATTAACAATGCTTATCTGGGGATGGTAAGACAATGGCAGGAATTGTTCTACGGACGACGATATGTCGCCACTCCATTGAGCAGTCCCGACTTTGTTAAGATTGCTGAGGCATATGGAATTCCGGGGCTAAGGGTTAGACATAAGGAGGAGGTAGTTCCAGCTATTGAGCAGGCCATGGCGGAACGAGGTCCTTTCTTAATTGATTTTGTCGTAGAACCTGAAGAGAATGTTTATCCTATGGTGGTGCCGGGGGCGGCTTTGACTGAAGTTCTGGAAGCACCTAAGAAAGAGGCGAAAGCTGTCTCAGATTCGGCAAAGCTTCCGGTGAGCAATATCTGAGCCTGGAAAAGAGGTAGCGGCATGACTATGAAGCATACCCTAGTTGCTTTGGTAGAGGACAAGCCGGGGGTACTTACCCGGATGGCAAGCCTTTTCCGAAGGCGTGGCTTCAATATTGAGAGTATTGTTGTCGGGCGTAGTGAAGTGCCTCATCTATCGCGCATGACCATTGTCATTAGTGGGCCAACTACGATGGTGGAACAGCTTAGAAAGCAGTTGGATAAGATTATAGATGTGGTCAAGGTGTTTGATATTACCGCCGAGGATACAGTGGCCCGGGAATTAGCCTTGATTAAGGTTGGGGCTACTTCCTCTAACCGAAGCGAGATTATTCAGATTGTGGATATATTTAGAGCCAATATTGTAGATGTTGCCCCTGATTCGGTAACAGTTGAGGTTACGGGTGATGAGGAAAAAATTGATTCTTTATTAAATTTGCTTCGTGGTTTTGGTATTAAGGAAATGACCAGGACTGGTCGTATAGCTATGGCCAGGGGAGGCCGGCGGCTACCAGCGGCAAAACAGTCATCTAAAGCTGAGGGCAAAGGGCAAAAGGCTTAAAGGTCCTTATCGGGGGAAGCGGGAAAGGGCTTAAAAGTAAGGTGAAAATCCTCCTCTAAAACCTATATTCCCCTACCTTCCCTGACTTCAAGGCAATGGTTAGTCGTTAATAGATTAAAATAATAACTAAAAAGGAGATAATAAATTATGGCTAAGATATATTATGATAGTGATTGTGACCTAACTTTGCTTGATGGGAAGGTGGTGGGCATTATAGGTTACGGAAGTCAGGGGCATGCCCATGCTCAGAACCTGAGGGATAGCGGTTGCCAGGTAGTGGTAGCTGAAGCCAGGGGGAGTGAGGCCTGGAAGAAGGCTAAGGAGTCTGGCTTTGATGTATTGATGGCGGCTGAAGTAGCCAAGCAAGCCGATATTATTGTAATGCTGGCTCCTGATAACCTGCACCGAGATATATACTATCAATCTATTGAAAAGGGATTAGCCCCGGGCAATACCCTGATGTTTGCTCACGGTTTTAATATCCATTATGGGCAGATTATCCCGCCCCCCGGGATTGATGTTAACATGATAGCTCCCAAGTGTCCCGGTCATATGCTGAGGCAACTCTATACTGAAGACAAAGGACCGCCAGCCATAGTGGCTGTTCATCAGGATGCCTCAGGTAAGGCCAGGGATATGGCCCTGGCCTATGCCAGGGGTATCGGTTGCTCTCGAGCCGGCATTATAGAGACAACCTTCGCTGAGGAGACCGAGACTGACCTCTTCGGCGAGCAGACGGTGCTGTGTGGTGGGATTTCGGCTCTGATAAAGGCTGGATTTGAAACGCTGGTTGAGGCTGGCTATCAGCCGGAGATAGCCTATTTTGAGGTCTGCCACGAGCTTAAGCTTATTATTGACCTGATTTATCAGGGCGGCTTGAGCTATATGCGCTATTCAGTTAGCGATACCGCCGAGTATGGT
>JAUWIC010000057.1 GCA_030605575.1 Dehalococcoidia bacterium | reverse complement strand
AAGGGAACAAGCAAAGGAAATAACATTGGAAGTAGGATAGAGATGACTTCCCGACTAGACCGTATAGCTCAACAGCGACGGCAAAAGCTTGACCGAATTCGTGGTCGTGGCATTAATCCCTACCCTAAATATCACCGTGGCCACACGACGCAACAAGCCATAGCTCTACTCAAGCAGCAAGAGGCAAGCGACGCGGCTGAAACGCCAGTAGTTAATCTTGCCGGGCGGGTTATGGCCAGCCGCCTTATGGGCAAGATTTCTTTCCTTGATATCCGTGATGGCTCAGGGAAAATTCAGCTATACTTTCGCAGCGACCTGCTTGGTCAAGACGACCTCAAACTGCTTAAGGATATAGATATCGGCGATATTATCGGGGTCAGCGGTAAGCTTTTCCGGACCAAGAGCGGAGAGCCTACCCTTGAGGTAAAAGACCTTACCCTGCTGGCTAAGTCGCTACAGCCCCTGCCGGAAAAGTGGCACGGGCTTAGTGATATAGACAAGCGATACCGGCAACGCTACCTTGACCTCATCGCCAATACCGAGGCTAAAGAAATCTTCCACGTGCGCAGTCAAGTTATTACCGCCATACGGCAATTCCTTAATGGGCGAGGCTTTATCGAGGTAGAAACGCCGGTGCTGCAACCGTCAGCCGGGGGCGCTTTAGCCCGCCCCTTCATCACCCACCACCACGCCCTTGACCAGGACTTTTACCTGCGCATTGCCCCTGAGCTTCACCTCAAGCGGCTGATTATCGGTGGCTTTGATAAGGTCTATGAGCTGGGCCGTATTTTCCGCAATGAAGGCATCTCGACCAAGCACAACCCTGAGTTCACCATGCTGGAAAGCTACGAGACCTACGCTGACTATAATGATGTCATGGCGATGGTGGAGAAGATGGTGGCTGAAATCAGTCAGCAGGTTTTAGGCAAAGATGAGGTTGAGTTTGGTGGCAACACCATAAACCTTAAACCGCCGTGGTCGCGCCTGGAATTACGCCAGGCAATCAAAGAATACTCCGGCATTGACTTTGACCAATACCCCGATGCTGATTCGCTCAGGGCCGAGATGGAAAAGAAAAATATGGAGGTTGACCCCCAAAAGGACCGGGGGCGGCTTATAGATGAGCTTATCTCAACCTTTGTCGAGCCAAACCTTATCCAGCCTACCTTCCTTCTGGACTACCCGGTGGAGATGTCGCCCCTAGCTAAATCCAAGCCCGATAATGAGCGTCTGGTGGAGCGTTTTGAAGCCTTTGCCGGCGGCATGGAGATTGCCAACGCCTTTACCGAACTTAACGACCCTATAGAGCAACGCCAGCGCTTCCTCCGACAGCAAAAGGAGCGCCAGACAGAAGACGAGACGGTCGAGACCGTTGATGAAGACTTTCTGCTGGCGCTGGAGTATGGCATGCCTCCTACCGGGGGGCTGGGGGTTGGCATCGACCGCCTGGTAATGCTACTAACCGGTCAACAATCAATTCGTGAGGTAATTCTGTTCCCGCAACTAAAGGAGAAACCATAAAAATATGTGTAGGAGGTAATGATGGGAGTATCCGATAAGCTGCCTGGTAAGAAGAAAAGGGGTAAATATTGTGCCGTATGCGGAAGGGAACTATTAGAATCAGAAACTAGTCCACTATTTGGTATAGCAAATATGGACTTTGCTCAGGCAGCTAAACGTGCGATGCTTTGGACGCAAACGCCTGCTTATGTTTGTGAGAAGTGTGGTGCTACTGTTTGCAATGGGTGTATGCCTCTTACAGAATCTCCGTCGCATTGGAAGAACTTCCCACAGTGTCCAAAGTGTGGTTCAGATATGGAGAGCTTGTAGTCAGTACCATCAGCCTATAACATTGTCTAAGAGACTACGCTTGGCAAAAACTTCTTTTATCCTGGGAGAGTTAAAGAGAGGCAAAGCCTCTCTTACATAACCGCTTCCCCTTAATTTAATAAGGGGAAGTTTGAAGGGGCTTCGCCCCTTCAAACCCTATCCTTCCCCCTCTCCTTTGAAGGAGAGGGGGACACAGGGGGTGAGGTAGATAAAACAAGGAGAATCTTATGCTTGACCTGAGGTTTATCCGAGAAAATATAGACATGGTGCGGGAGGATCACCAGAAATGTTATTGAGCGAAACGCTTATCTAAAGAGTAGGGACTGTGATAACTGACACCAGAGATAAACTAAACGAGGCGAGTTACTTCTTGGAACAGATGAAAGAAAAACAATCTGACCGAGATGCTTTTAAACACAATCTTAGCGCATTCTTATCTGCAGCTCAAAGTGTGACCTGGTTTATGCAAAAAGAATTTAATAAGGCTCCTGGCTTTAAAGAGTGGTATGAGAAAAAACAAGAAGTTATGAAGCAAGATGGTGACATGAAAGTCTTCAATAAAAAACGAAGAATGACGATTCACATAGAACCTGTTAAGCCGCGAGCGAGAGTTGACGTGACTATTTATGTTCCAACGGCAAACATTACAGTCAGCGCTCTTCCACCAACCGTTATTACCACTAAGGCTGACGGAACCATTGAACGAAGGGTAGAACCAGAACCGACGCTATCACCAATAACACCTGTCTCAGATGAGACAAAAGCTGAGGGTAAGGCAGTAACCGAGTGGCGGTGGTATTTTAAAGAGCTGCGAGACAAAGATGTTGTAACCACCTGTGAGGAGCACTTGAAAAAACTTGAGGCTCTCGTAGTAGAATGTGAATCCCTATTTTCTTGAAATTAGGAGACTACCATGCTTGACCTGAAGTTTATTCGAGAAAATCTAGACCTGGTGCGGGAGGCGGTAGCCAGTCGCCAGGATACGGCACCACTGGATGAAATCCTGGAGCTTGATGCTGAGCGCCGCCAGAAGGTGATGGAGCTGGAAGGCTTGCGACACGAAAGAAAAGAGGCAGCCAGGGAGAAGCAGGTCTCCCCAGATAAGGGGCGTGACCTGCGTGCCAGGACAAGGGAGCTAGAGGAAGAGGTCAGAAACCTGGATAGTCAACTGGAGGGGCTGCTGATGCAGGTGCCCAATATTCCCCAGCCCACAGTCCCGGTGGGGAAGGGAGAAGAGGATGACGTGGTGGTGCGCTCCTGGGGAGAGCCTAAAAGCTTTGATTTCGAGCCCAAGCCCCACTGGAAACTGGGGGAGTCTCTGGGCATCATTGACTTTGAACGGGGGGTAAAGCTATCGGGCACCCGCTTTTACGTGCTTAAAGGTACAGGCGCCCGACTTCAGAGAGCCCTCATCACCTTTATGCTCGACCTCCATACCACCGAGCACGGCTACCAGGAGATATATCCCCCGTTTATGGTCAAGAGGGAGTGCATGGCCGGCAGTGGTAACCTGCCTAAATTTGCCGATAACCTGTACCACGATGAAGAGGATGACCTCTGGTTTGTGCCTACGGCTGAGGTGCCGCTCACCGGACTCCACGGGAATGAAATCATACCGCCGGGAATCCTACCCCTTTACTATGTCGCCTATACCGCCTGTTTTCGCCGGGAGAAAATGTCGGCGGGAAAGGATACCCGGGGGATAAAACGAGGTCACCAGTTTGATAAGGTAGAGCTATACAAATTAACCGAGCCCGCCACCTCTAACCAGGAGCTGGAGAAGCTGGTCAACGATGCCGAAGAGGTCTGCCACAAGCTGGGACTGCCCTACCGGGTCAAGGAGCTGTGCACGGCTGAGCTGGGCTTTGCCGCCACCAAAGCCTACGATATTGAAATGTGGGCTCCGGGCTGCAATGAGTGGTTAGAGGTATCTTCCTGCTCTAACTGCGGTGATTTTCAAGCCCGGCGAGCTAACATCCGCTACCGCCCCTCCCCCGAGGAGAAACCCCAGTTCGTCCACACCCTGAACGGCTCAGGGCTAGCCCTGCCCCGGGT
>JAUWIC010000008.1 GCA_030605575.1 Dehalococcoidia bacterium | reverse complement strand
ATTTGAACCTCAATACAGTGCTCATATTGATGTGCCCCGTAGTCTTCTTCCAGGTAACTGGATGTAGCTAAAATGTGCTTAGCCAGTTCTGAGTCAACCTCTACCTCCCCCAGCGGTGTTTTCCATACCCCCTCGGTCATGATACCAAGCGGTCTGCCCATCCCGGTGTGGTTGGGACCGATAATGATAAATGTGTCCTTAAATTTGATTCTGGATATGGTGGCGCCGGCTACCGGTCCCGAGAAGATATACCCGGCGTGAGGTGAAATCAGACCGATTACTTCCTCTTTTTCTGCCTGGTCATCGACCATCCCCCGAATCATTTTTTTGAGCTGGGGAGGTGAGTCAGGATAGAATTGCCCGGCTACCACCGGCTGCCTAATCATCTTTCCGCCTCCTTTGCCCCAGATGTCCTGAAATTAAGCTCAGCCCCGCAGAAGCGGCACTTTGAACCTTCCAGCCCTATTACCTTAGTCTGGTAACCGAGCCTTTCTACGATAAGGTTACCGCAGGAATAGCAGAAGGTATTCTCGGTCTTGTGTCCCGGGACATTACCGGCGTAGACAAACCTAAGCCCGGCATTATGCCCGATATTATAGGCACGCTCTATGGTGGAGATAGGGGTTGGGGGCAGGTGCATCAGATGACGATTGGGGTAGAACCGGGTTACATGCCACGGCGTTAGCTCACCCAGTTCATCTCGGACCCAGTTAGCAATACTCTCAAGTTGCTGGTCGTCATCATTCATGGTCGGTACGATGTTGGTAACAACCTCAACATGCATATTCCACTTTTCTTTAGCCCGCTTCGCCACCTCCAGAACCCCCCGCCAGCGGCTTACCTTGGCTAGCTTGCGGTATAGGGTGTCAGTGAAGCCCTTAACATCCACCCGCCAGGCATCCAGATATGGTCCGATAGCATCCAGTGCCTCAGGGGTGAGGTAGCCATTGGTTACATAGACGGTATACAGGTTATTCTTTTTAGCCAGCTTGGCTGAGTCAAGGGTATATTCAAACCAAACGCTGGGTTCGTTGTATGTCCAGGCAATGCCCTGACAGTGATATTGTTTGGCCAGTTCTATGGCTACTTGAGGCTGGACTTCCCTGGAGCCCCGCCACGGCTGGTCAATCTCGGGACAGGAAATTTCCCAGTTCTGGCAGTCCTGGCAATGGAAGTTGCAACCCCAGCCGCCCAGGGAGAAGGCTGAACTGGTGGGGAAGAAATGGAACAGGGGCTTCTTTTCAATCGGGTCAGCGGCTACCGATGATGCCTTAGCGTAGTTCTGGTTATAGAGCACGCCGTCCCTATTCTGGTACATACGGCAAATGCCAAACCTGTCCGGGCTTATAGTGCAGCGCCACTGGCAGATGTTACACCGCACCCTGGAGTTGGGCAGCTTCTCATAGAGCATTGCCTCATGCATTGTTTCTGCCATTTGTCCCATAATCTAATTATATCACTCGGCTATCGTCAATTATAGTCTGGGTTTATATCACCCTCACCCCCTTTATCCCCCTCTCCCTCAAGGGAGAGGGGGAATTTATATTAAAAAGGGGCTTCGCCCCTTAAACCCCCTATTTATGAACGATGTTATTGTCAATTGTGCACTTCCACAAGGGAGAGGGGGAATGATTTAAAAAAGAGGGGCTAGCGCCCCTCTTACACACCCCCGATTACTGCTCTGGGCTAAACAGGGAGAAGTTCAGGGCGACTTAGCTCTATCAGTATTTAAAGGGGAGTAAAAGAGAGGCTTATATGGGGTAAAAATCCTCCCTTACATAATCAATTCCCCCTCATGATAGGCATATATCCGTATCATGGAGGGTCAAAGGGAGGCTTCGCCTCCCTTATATAATTGATTCCCCTTCCCCTTATCAAGGGGAAGGGGATAAAGGGGATGGGGTTACCAATAAAAATCTAAGGGGGTGAGGTAGATCACGGAACTGTTGACTACTTGGCTATGGGCAGGTAGACTTGATTGGGGCGGTGGATGATAATGAAGGAGAAATTGTATGATTAAACTGGGGGACATTACCAGCGCCCGGCGAATTATAGCCGGTCGAGTCCATAGGACGCCGTTGATGTCTTCTATGACCTTGGGCCGACGGACTAACACCCGCCTTCATTTCAAGGCCGAGGTCTTTCAGAAGACGGGCTCATTCAAGCCTCGGGGGGCTATCAATAAACTATCTCATTTAACCGAGGAAGCAAGAAAAATGGGGGTTATCACTATATCATCGGGCAACCAGGCACAGGGGCTTGCCTATGCCGCCTCTTTATTTGGCGTCTCAGCGACAGTGGTCATGCCCCACACCACCCCGGCTAACAAGGTTAATGCCACTAAAGACTATGGTGCCGAGGTGATTCTTACTGAGGGGGCGCTACTTCCAACCTGCCTGGAGATACAAGAGGAACGCAACCTGACCCTGGTTCACCCCTTTGACGACCCTTATGTGGTGGCTGGTCAGGGGACGATAGGGCTGGAAATCTTGGACGATTTGCCTGAGGTTGACGTGGTCTTTGTTCCCATCGGCGGTGGTGGTTTGATTTCGGGAGTTGCCACCGCTATCAAGCTGAAGAAGCCGGCGGTCAAGATTGTGGGGGTGGAGCCTATCGGTGCCTCGGCTATGTGGCAAAGCCTCCAGCGGAAGGCGGTCGTTAATCTAGATAAGATAGACACCATTGCCGAAGGCTTAGCTGCCCCCTTTGTTGGCGGGCTCAATCTGGCTTTAGTCCAAAAGTATGTTGATGAGCTGGTCCTAGTTTCAGATGACGAAATGATACAGGCTATGGGCTTGATTTTGGAACGGTGTAAGATTTTAACCGAGCCGGCGGGAGCCGCCGGATTTGCCGCTCTCCTGTTCCAAAAAGCTAGCATTCCCAGCGGTTCTGAGGTCGTTTGTGTGCTCAGCGGGGGAAACATTGACCGAAGCCGCTTGGGGCACTTCCTGACAAGGACGAAATAATGAAGGTTATCGGACTTACCGGTGGCATAGGTAGTGGCAAGAGCACGGTGTCCGGGTTTCTGGCGGAACTGGGCGCCGTCATCATAGATGCCGATAAGGTAGGGCATGAAGTCCTTAGTACCAGTTCCCAGGTGCGGCGTGAACTGTTGGCTACCTTTGGTTGGCAGATTATTGCCCCCAGTGGCAAGGTCGACCGCGAAAAACTGGCGGAAATAGTATTTAGCAATCCCGAGTCTTTATCAAAGCTAAATCAGATAATGCAGCCTCGGATGTATGACATGGTGAAGGCTCAGCTTGAGGAATACCGAAAGCAGGGGGCGGGGGTGGTGGTGCTGGAAGCCCCGCTATTAATTGAAGCTAACTGGACTTCACTGGTTGATGAGGTCTGGGTTACCGTCGCTTCTGAGGCCACGGTGTTACAGCGAGTTAGGAAGAAGTTCGGGCTGTCTGAGTCGGAATGTCTGGCCCGCATGCATTGTCAACTACCATCAGATGAGCGGGTAGAGCATGCCGATGTTATTATAGATACTGATTGTGACCTGGGCGAGTTGAAGGCGAAGGTAAAGGAGCTGTGGCAGGGACTTCACGCCAGCGGAGCGTGATGACCACTGGTCTTTGACACCTATGAGGGCAATTGGTAGAATGTGCTGTTTGCCGAGGTAGAAAAGGAGAATCAGGGAAAATGAAGCCACAAATTGATGTCTCAAAATCAGCGCTGTTGCTGCTGCATTGTCAGAATGATATTGCCCAGCCTGAAGGCAAGTTTGCCTTTTCCGGTGTACCTGCCCAGGTGGCCAAGCATAATTTATTGCCGAAGTGGGCGGCGGTACTTAAGGCAAGTAGAGACGCAGGTATGCGCGTCATCTATATTAATAATGTCCTCAGGTCAGGGTGCCCCGAGCTAGGTGACAAAACTTTTCCCCTAATGATGGGGACAAAGGAGTATGATGCTTTTGTTAAAGGCACATGGGGAGCGGAAAATCCTGACGAGATAAAGCCATTACCAGGCGACCTTATTATTGAGAACTATAATACCAGTGCTTTCTCATATACTAACTTGGACCAGATTCTTCGCGCCAATGGAATAAAGCACCTATTTCTAGCCGGATTAGCTACTACTTTCGTGGTTGATAGTACCGCCCGATACGGAGCCGAGTTAGGCTATGATATTACGATTTTGGAGGACTGCTGTACCTCCTTTACTGATGAAATGCATGATTTTGAAATAGCCAATGTACTGCCTCACTTTGGTACTGTTTCTAGGTCAAGCGATATTATTGCGGCTTTGTCTAAGCAGTGAGATTACGTTTGACACCCCTCTATAGCAATTGGTAAAATGTATTGTTTAATGGAGGTGGGAGAAGATTTACGCTATTATTGAAACTGGTGGTAAGCAATATAAGGTTACCCCTGGTCAGAGTATAGATGTCGAACGCCTGGATGTAGCTGAGGGTAATACTGTTGACCTGGATAGGGTATTACTTATCGCTGATGGTGATAAGGTAACTGTAGGTACCCCTACTATTGACGGAGCCAAGGTAGTTGCGACCTCACAGGGGGAGGGCAAGGGTAAGAAGATTATAGTCTTTAAGTATAAGCCCAAGGTACGTTACCGCCGGAAGATGGGACATCGCCAGCTTTATACCAGTCTAACTATAGATAAGATAGTTGAGCCGGGGGCTATCCCAGCTGAGCCGGTGAAAAAAGCTCGGCGACGCAAAAAAGAGGTGATTGAAAGTGGCGCATAAAAAGGGAGGCGGTTCCACCCGCTACGGTCGGGATAGTCAAGCCAAGCGGCTTGGAGTGAAGCGATATGCCGGGCAGAGTGTGCAGGCCGGGACTATTTTGGTTCGGCAGCGGGGCACACGTATTCGCCCCGGTAATAATGTGGGTGTCGGCAGGGATTACACCCTCTATGCCCTTATTAATGGTGTGGTTAAGTTCGAACCTGACAGTAACAACCGGAGGAAGGTTAGCGTTTACGCTGGCTAAATAGTGTGAAGGACAAGATTCATCCTAAATATTATACCGATGCCAAGGTAATTTGTGCTTGTGGCAATACCTTTACCACTGGCTCCACCCAGAAGGTATTGAAGGTGGAGGTGTGCAGTAAGTGCCATCCATTTTTCTCTGGAGAGCGTAGGGTGATAGATACTGCCGGGCAGGTGGAGCGGTTTAAGCGGCGCTACAAGCTGGAAGATTAAGCGAGAGCATTTTAGAGACAGGAGCGGCGTTGGTGAGCGGCTCCTTTTTGTTTATTAAGGGGGTTTGTTGTGGCACAGAGGTTTCATTATGGTGGTCAGGCAGTTATTGAGGGGGTAATGATGCGGGGGCAGAAGGCTATGGTAACGGCGGTGCGTCAGCCTGACGGGGAAGTGGTTATAGATACTCAGCCATTGCCTGGCATCTCTACCGGTAGGATGAGGAAAATTCCTTTGACCCGGGGCGTCGTTGTCTTGATCGAGGCTATGGTTCTAGGTATTAAGGCTTTACTCTATTCAGCTAATGTGTCTATGGAGAAGGAAGGGGAGAAGATTTCGGGAGGACTAGTTTGGGGTATGGTCGCCGGTTCAGTGGCTTTTGCCGTTGCCTTCTTCTTCATCGCCCCCCTTTTTCTCACCAGATTGCTTGACCCTTATATTCAATCATCCATTATATTCCATTTGATAGAGGGCTTTATCCGACTGGGTTTTTTCATCGCTTACCT
>JAUWIC010000003.1 GCA_030605575.1 Dehalococcoidia bacterium | reverse complement strand
AGGTAAAAATCTGCTCATTCCACCGTTGCTATAGCCGCCAGGGTTTCAGTTAGATAGGACTCCAGACCTTGTTGTTGGTGGTTGTGGTATATCTTCTCCGCCTGTGCCTTGTCCTTGACCAGGGTAAATAGAGCCGGACCTGAGCCCGCCAGGTGAACCTCCCGGGCGCCAGCTTTCAAAAACTGCTGCCGGTACTCCCCAAGCCCGGTAAAGTTGTCAACGGCAACATCTTCTAACGCATTAAAGAGATTGTGTACCAACCTCTCCCCCTCTATCCCCCTCTCCTTCAAAGGAGAGGGGGGAGTATTGGTCTTGAAGGGGCTTCGCCCCTTCAAGCTTCCCCCGGTTAATAATGCCACCAGCCTGTCGGTAATCTCCCCCCGGGTATAATGGCTGGGCTTCAGACTGGCGTAAAGCCGTCCTGTCTTCCCCGGTACCCTGGGCAACGGTGGCAACATCAACACCACCCACATATGGGGGAATGGGGGCAGGGGGGTTACCACCTCACCTCTACCCCTGACCACAGCCGTGCCGCCGTAAAGAAAGAAGGCTACATCCGAACCCAACTGCGAGGCTAGCTCAAGCAATTGTGGTAATGATAGACCCAATCCCCAAAGCTGATTAAGTCCACGCAGGACAGCGGCGGCATCACTGCTGTCCCCGCTTAACCCTGAGACCAAAGGGATACGCTTATCAACTTCTATGGTTACTCCTTTAGAGCATCCGGTAGTTTTTTGAAGTAAACTAACTGCTTTAGATACCAGGCTCTCGGCTGAAACCCAGTCGGGGTCAACACAGTTAAACTCAATATTTTCACTCAGCCGGAAGCGGAGGCTATCACCTAGATTTATCGCCTGAATAACACTACGGATTTCGTGAAAACCATCGGGACGCTTAGCCAAAACCTCAAGGGTCAGATTCAGTTTAGCCGGTGCCAGAATTTTAAGCATTCTAGCCCTCTCTCCCTGTAAAAACCCGCCATAATTGCGCCCACTCGTTAAGGGTCAGCGTCTCAGCCCGCCGTTGCGGGGCGATGTTTGCCTTTTCCAGCAGAGATAAGACCTCAGCCTTGGGCAATTCCAGACCTTGAGCTAAAGAATTACATATTTGCTTGCGGGAGGCAGTAAAACCAGCCCGCACCAGCCTGAAGAAGCTCGTTTCATCGGTTACATCCACCACTGGCTTAGCGTATAGAGTCACCCTTAATACCGCCGAATCAACCTCGGGCGCAGGGTAAAAACACCGGGCGGGCACATAGCCGATTATTTCTGGCTGACCATAAAACTGGACACTAACACTCAACACACTCATTTGACCGGGCTCAGCCACGATAGCCTCAGCCACCTCCTTCTGCACCATTACTACCATAATTTGGGGCTTGAGTGAGGCTTCAAGGAAACGGCGCAAAACATGAGAGGTAATATAATAAGGAAGGTTAGCCACTACCTTATAGCTAAAAGGGCTGGTTATCGCCGGAGAAAATATCTGCCTCTGCTCCTGAAGCAAAGCCTCGGGGTCAATCTGAAGTATATCCTCATTGATGACGGTAACATTGTTGAAAGCAGCCAGGGTCTGTTTCAAGATGGCAGCCAGCCTGCCATCCAGCTCAATAGTAACTACCCAACCGGCCTGCCTGGCTAGCTCCCCGGTCAGCACACCGAGACCGGGCCCTATCTCCATAACGACATCGGCGGGAGTAAGTTCAGCGGCTGAGCTAATAAGCTTAAGCACCTCCTCATCAATAAGAAAGTGCTGTGCCAGTCCCTTCCTTGCCCGAAGACCAAAATGGCGTAGTAGCCCCCTGGTCTGAGCCAAGAGTGATTTCGCTTTCAGGACGCCTCCCTGATTCATTATGTCAACTTTATCAATCCCGGGTTAGCTTAACCTGGTCACAGGCCGTGGCTGAGACGAGCCACCAAGCGCACCGGTAAGTTATGCTCCACCATTCTATTCTGGGTGAGATTAATATCATAAGCAATACGGTAGAGCCGAATCGTTCTGGTCTGGCTATCATAGATGGCATAGCTAGCCCTGGGGTCACCATCTCGGGGCTGGCCGACACCACCGGGATTGATAATCAATCGGCTTTTCCCCAAGGCGAGCCTACTACTAGTCAAAAATGGGCTAAATGAGCAACCACCGGTTTCAGTATACCTGAACACCAGAGGCACGTGGGAATGACCCACCAGGCAAAATTGTGACTGGAAGTAGGTAAAATTTTGCTTAGCATTGCCGATTGACAGGAGATATTCCCAGATAGGCTCCCTCGGGCTACCATGGACTAAAGTAAAATCGTCTTTCTCAATAACCAATGGCAGGCTCTCCAGATAGGCTACATCCTCGGGGCTTAATTGCTGGGCTGCCCAGCGGCAGGCGGCAGCGGCATCGGGATTAAATTCAGACAGACTAAGCTTACCTATGGCTGCCCAATCGTGATTACCGGCAACAGAGACATGGTTATAGTGGCGCAAAAGCTCGATACACTGATGAGGGTCAGGACCATAGCCAACAACATCCCCCAGACACCACATCTCCTCCACCCCTCCCCCGCGCGCAATATCATCCAGCACCGCGGTAAAAGCAGCCAGATTGGCGTGAATATCGGCAATAATTGCGTAACGCACCGATTAAAACTATAACAGTTTTTGCCCGATATGGCTAGAGAACTTTATCTACCTCACCCCCATTAAGTTTTTATTTAGTAACCCTATCCCCTGTATCCCCTTCCCCTTGACAAGGGGAAGGGGAACTATAGTTTCCGAAGGGGCTAACGCCCCTTCGGGCTTCCCTTCTGATATAGGGGGAATTGATTATGCAGGAAAGGACTTTCACTCCATTTATCACCCCTTCGGGCTTCCCTTATTAAACGATGACTAGGGGTTGATTGTGAGCTGAATATAAGCGTGCTATAATTCAGCTATGAAGGTCTCGGAGCTGGGGGAATTTGGACTGATTGACCTCCTAGCTAAAATGGTTCACAAACAGATACTGCCCCGGCAACAACTCATTATCGGTATCGGTGATGATGCTGCCGCCTGGCACGGTAATGCCCTAACTCAACTGGCTACTGTTGATTCCTTCATCCAGGATGTCCACTTTTCCCTGGACATCACCCCGTGGAAAGAGCTGGGGTGGAAAGCACTAGCCATCAACCTGAGTGACATTGCGGCTATGGGTGGCGCGCCCAGATATGCCCTG
>JAUWIC010000058.1 GCA_030605575.1 Dehalococcoidia bacterium | reverse complement strand
ATTCATGGCGTGCTTCATCTCCTGGGATATAGCGATGATAAGCCTGAACTGAAGCGCCTTATGTCAGCCAGGGAGAAGGAAATCCTGAGCTACATTGAAAATACACTACGGGGGGAATAACCGTGGCCGAAAGAATAATGCTTGAAGGATTTAAACCATTTATCGGGAAACACTGTGAGACCACTGCTTTGAAGAGGGTGCTGGACTATCATGGGCTTTCTTTGTCGGAGGAAATGCTTTTTGGGTTGAGTGGGGGGATTGGCTTTATCTACTGGTATGTGAAGATGATGCCAAGTCCGTTTGTCGGTGGGCGCGGGGCGAAGGGTGCTGATTTCCCGACCAATATCTGCCGCCGAATTGGTGCTGGTGTGACCATTAGCGAAACCTCCAGTTCTAAAAAGGGGTATGAGGAGCTGAAGGCATTACTTGGTGCTGGTGAGGCGGCGGTTGTTTATGGAGATATGGCTTACCTGCCCTATTTCGCCATTCCCGAGGTGACTCACTTTGGCGGGCATGTTTTTGTCGTCTTTGGTCTGGATGAGGCAAGGGATGAGGTTTATATCTATGACCGGGGGAGAAACCCGGTAACGGTAAGTATAGCCGATTTAGCCCGGGCACGAGGCTCAAAATTTCCTCCCTTCCCGCCTAAACATAGGTTGCTGAAGATAAGTTATCCTTCGGCAGTGGCTGACTTGGGGTCAGGCATTAAGGAGAGCATTCGGGAGTGCTGTCAGGGTATGCTGAAGCCGCCGATAAAAAATATTGGGCTTGCCGGGATGGAAAAGTGGTCAAAGCTGGTGGTGAAATGGCCTGACCAGTTTAAGGGAATTAACCTGTTGGGGGCGCTGATAAATGGTTTTATCTATATAGAGACCGGCGGTACCGGCGGCAGTGCCTTCCGCTCAATGTATGCCCGGTTTCTGGAAGAAGCCAGCTCGGTTATAGACCAGCCAGCCCTGAGAGAAGTGGCCGAAATGATGCGGGAATCGGCTAAAGTCTGGAGTGAGATTGCCTCGGGGTTAATGCCCGATTCCCGGCCCAATCTTAAACGGATGAGAGAGCTAATGTGGGAAAAGGACCGGCTCTTTGAAGAGCAGGGTCCAGGTGCCTTAGTGGCCATGAGGCAGATTAATGTAGAGTTAGATAACTTGATGGGGCAGGCGGTAAAAGATTTGGAGAAAACTCCCGAATTTCTATCTGATGTACAGCCAAGTATTGTAAAATGCCTTCAAATAGAGAGGAAGGCATTTGAGGCATTAAGCACCATTATTTAGTGGAGGATTAGTTTGAAGGTTCTTGGTATTGCTGGTAGCCCGCGGCGGGGTGGTAATACCGACCTGTTGTTGAGTGAGGTTATGAGGGGTGCTGCCAGCCGAGGGGCTGAGGTCAAAACTATTATACTTAACGACCTTAATATCGCTCCCTGTCAGCACTGCGATGCTTGTCTGGAGGCAGGGAGGTGTAAGGTGGAGGATGATATGCAGATGGTTTACCGGGAGCTGGAGTGGGCAGACCGATTAGTTCTGGCTTCGCCGATACATTTTATGGGGCTAACGGCTCAGGCCAAGGCAATGGTTGACCGCTGCCAGGCGCTATGGGTACGCAAGTATATACTAAAAACACCACCGCTGGGCAATAGGCGAGAGAGAAAGGGATTATTCGTTTCTGTTGGTGGCAGAAGGGTGTCCAATGGGTTTGAGCCAGCGCTGGCTACGGTAAAGAGCCTGTTCAAAGTCCTGGATATTACCTATGCCGGTGAATTGGTATTCCCCGGGGTGGATGAGAAGGGGGAAATAAATAAAAAGCCTGACGCTTTACGTCAGGCTTTCCTCGCCGGGCAAAAATTATTGGATTAGGCTAATTATTTGGTTGTTTCCTCTTTTTTGGCTACTTGCTCTCCCAATACAATTGCCAGCAGTTTTTCCTCGGAGGTCTCGTGGGGGGCAAGTTCGGCGACAATCCGCCCGTGGCGCATGACCAGGATTCGGTCAGAAGCCCTCATAATTTCCCTCAAGTCCGAGGAAAGAAGTAACACACCAATTCCTTCCCTGGCCAGTTGGGTTATTACGTCGTAGATTTCCTCACGTGCCCCGACATCAACACCGCGTGTTGGCTCATCCAGCATCAAGAGTCGGGCCTGAGTGGCAAGCCACTTTCCTACTACCACTTTCTTCTGGTTGCCACCACTAAGGAGCTTGACCAACCTGCCGGGTTCAGGCGGACGGAGAACAACAGTCTTGATGACACCCCGAACCAGCTCTAAAGCTCTTCTGCCTATGACCACAAACCGCCTGGTTACCCTGTTTAACGCTGGTAAAGTTATGTTAAAACTGACCGATTGCTCAGCTATCATCCCTTCACTGTGACGGTCCTCGGTGACAAAACCGATACCCATTTTCTTAGCTTTACCGGGGGTAAGGGATTTGATATCTACCTCTTTACCTTCCAATATATATTTCCCGGTTATAGGAATGGTTTTAGGTAAAGCACCAAAGAGGGCTTTGCCCAGCTCAGTTTTGCCGGCGCCTAAAAGCCCAGCCACGCCGACAATTTCCTTTTTCCCGACCGTCAGGTTAATGTCAGAGAACAAGCCTTTGGCATCAAGGTTGTGAAGCTCAAGTATATTTTCTGATGGTTTGGCGTACTTGCTGGGTTCTCGGTGAATCTCGGCACTGATTTTCTTTCCGGTCATCCTTTCCATAAGGGTACCGACGTCTATTTTGCTGGTGTTGTCGGTAGATACTATAACTCCATCTCTTATGACTGTGACCCTATCGGTAATCTCGAAGACCTCGTCCAATTTGTGACTTATATATACGATTGCCATACCCTTATCGCGCAAGCTTCTAACCAGGTCAAATAAATGTCGGATTTCGTCAAATGATAGAGCGGATGTTGGCTCGTCCATAACAAAGACCACCGGGTCATACGAAAATGCCCGGGCAATTTCGACTTCCTGTTGGTCAGCTACCTTAAGGTCGGCTATTAGGGCACGAGGGGAGACCTCGCTGCCAAGCATCTCCAGAAGTTTGCTAGATTCCTCATATGCCTTACCTCGTCGTATCATGCCTCGCCTTGAAGGTAACCTGCCCATAAAGATGTTTTCAGCTACGCTGAGAAATTGTACCAGCCCAAACTCCTGATAAACCATGGAGACGTGTTGCCGTTGGGCTTCGGCAGGGCTAGCAAATCTAACCTCCTTACCACCGACAATATACCTGCCACTGTCAGGATGATGGACGCCCATTAAGGTTTTCATCAGCACGCTTTTACCGGCGCCATTTTCGCCCACCAGACCATGGACTTCGCCTTTATATACTTCAAAATCCACGTCCTTTAGTACCTTTACCCCGCCGAAGGACTTATTAACCCCGGTCATTTGTAATGCAACTTCGGCCATGTTACACCTCCCTTTCGATGCAGGTTTATATTTTTTGCCGCTTTATTATTAATAAATAATTACTAAAAAGTCAAGCCCTAGCCTCGGGCGACACCAATAAGCTCGGTTATATCCGTTATCCCCTCTTGTTGCATGAATTGTTCTATTCCCTGCAAAACGTCGAGAGGGGAACGAGGGTTGGTAAAGCTAGCTGTGCCCACCTGGATAGCACTGGCTCCAGCCATAATGAACTCTAGGGCATCGCTGGCAGTAGCAATGCCACCGCAGCCAATAATCGGTATCCCTACTGCTCCGGCTACCTCATATACCATATATAACGCCACCGGTTTGATGGCTGGTCCGGATAGACCTCCAGTTATGTTGCCTAATAGGGGTCGGCGCCGGGTGATATCAATGACCATGCCCTTCATGGTGTTGATTAAGGAGATGGCATCGGCTCCAGCTTCAGCCACAGCTAGAGCCACTTTAGTTATATCACTGGTGTTTGGGGTTAACTTGACCAGTACTGGCAGAGAAGTGGCTGTTTTGACGGCGGCAGTTACTGTGGCGGCTGATTTGGGGTCAGCCCCGAACTCAGCGCCGCCAGCTTTGATATTAGGGCAACCAATGTTTACTTCAATAGCGCTAATTCCAGCCACCCCGTCCAGCTTGCCCGCCAGTTGGGCGTAGTCGTCAACAGTTTCACCGGCAATGTTAACAATGACCGGCACCCGCCAGCTTGCCCAGATTAGCGCTTTTTGTTTAATTAAAGACTCAACGCCGATATTCTGTAGTCCAATTGAATTGAGCACGCCACAAGCTGTTTCGGCGAGCCTGGGCTGAGGATTACCCTCTCTGGGCTTAAGAGTGGTTCCTTTACAGACAATAGCCCCCAGCTTTTGAATGTCAAACAGGTGGCTATATTCCGTCCCGTAGCCGAAGGTGCCCGAGGCGGTCATCACCGGATTGGCTAGTAATAAGCCCGGCTGCTGTTTGGGGGCTAATTGAACTGAAAGATTGGTAGTCAGCTTTATTCTATCCTCCTGAATGAGGATTATAAGCTATGTGGGCTGGGTTGGCAACTTCTTCTTTCTGACGAATAGGAGGGGAAACACTATATCGCTGGTACAGCAGGGAAGCCACACCGCCAGGAATAAAAATAGGAAGATAGTAAGAAGTATAACCCAGTTTACTGTTCCGCCTAACGCCATAATGATATGGAATAATGATGCCCAGGTGCTTAACAATACGTGTCCAGCGTGGGGGAATCTGGTGGTAGGTTTCCAGTAACCAATGGCGATACCCAAAAACGCTACGGGATTGGTTAATAAAGGTTCTTCAATAAAGCCGATGTGGATGCCCTTGTTCTCAAGACCAAGTAAGGTTTCTCCGAGATAAGGGATTATTGAATCGCTGAGCGTGGCTATGCCGATGGAGCCCAAATAGCCGATTAAAATCGCTGCCCAGATTCTGCCGTTACCATATTTTTTATACATGGCTGTGGTCACCAGGGCACTCAGAACAATATGAGCTGGGTGCAAGATGTAAAAAACAGTGTAAGAAATCGGGGAAACCTGGGGGAGGGCATTAGTAAAGACCAATATCAGCATGGTAATAATCCCGGTAGCGGCACCCAGGGCAGTGAACGGGGCATGACTTTTGAGTTCGTTGGCTATTCGTCTGAGCATTTTTCTATAGCTAATTGAAAAATATTTTCATTAAAAACTTAAAAAAATAATAACTACCTTACTTCTTTCTGGCAGGCTTGGCAAAGACCGATGAACTCAAGCAGGTGGTCTTCAATGTCAAACCCGGTTTCTAGAGATAGCCTTTGCTCTAATTGACTAAGGTCATAACCACTAAAATCAATGACCTTGCCGCAGTTGGAGCAAATCAAATGGTGGTGGTGCTCTGAAGCACCGGTGGTATAGCTGCGGCAGCTGCCTCCAGCATGTAACTCACAGATAAGCCCCAGTTTGGCCAGTATATCAAGGGTACGGTAGATGGTTACCAGCCCAATATTAGGGTGCTCTTGGTGTACCCTTTCATATATGGCGGCGGCGGTAAGATGGTCCTGACTTGAGGCGACTGTCTGTATCACTATCCGGCGTTGGGGGGTGAACTTATAGCCATGCTGTCTCAGTATGGTAGCTATCTTTTTCTCGGAAAATCTCATTTCAAGTTGTAATTGAAAATTATTATCATTTAATATTATTAAAGATTAACCCTGGTTGTCAAATTTTATTTAGGATGGCGAGGGGATAACCCTTTACCCCTTTGTTTTTGAGTGCTATTTGGGGCTGTGATATAATAATTCCGAGGTGACATAAATCATGTTAGACCAGTTGGGCAGAATAGAGCAGCGTTATCAAGAACTGGAGCGGCAGATAGCCACGCCTGAGGTGGCATCCGACCCAAAACAGTTACAGGTACTGGCTCGGGAGAGAGCCGGTATTGAGGATTTGGTGACGAAGTACCGAGAGTATAAAGCAACGGCTAAGTCGCTGGAAGAAACAAGGGCGATGCTGAGTGGCGAGGTGGACGAGGATATGGTGGCTTTGGTCAAGCAAGAGATAGGAAGCCTTGAGTCAAAGCTGGAGCATCTGCTTCAGGGGCTAAAATTTGCTCTCTTGCCTAAGGATGCTAGTGATGACAGAGACATTATTATGGAGATTCGGGCTGGGGCTGGTGGTGATGAAGCCGGGCTGTTTGCTGCTGACCTCTTCCGTATGTACAGTCGGTATGCCCAGTCTAAAGGTTGGGGGGTTGACATTATTAATGTCAATGAGAGCGGTATCGGCAGCTTTAAAGAAATCATATTTGAGATAAAGGGCAAGGGTGCCTTCAGCCGACTGAAGTATGAGAGGGGAGTTCACCGGGTGCAGCGAGTGCCTGTCACTGAGTCTTCGGGTAGAATTCACACCTCAACAGCGACAGTAGCTGTTCTCCCCGAGGCGGATGAGGTAGAGGTGGTGGTTAATCCTGATGACCTGAAAATTGACATCTTCCATAGTCGGGGTGCTGGTGGGCAGAATGTAAATAAGGTAGCCACCGCTGTCCGCATCACCCACTTGCCTACTGGTATGGTAGCCACCTGCCAGGACGAGCGCTCACAGCTAAGAAACAAAACGAAGGCGATGGCGGTGCTCCGAGCTCGACTGCTGGATGTGGAGCAGCGTAAAAAAGAAGAGGAAGTGACCAGACAGCGCCGCTCCCAGGTAGGCACCGGCGACCGGGCGGAGAAGATACGAACCTATAATTTCCCTCAAGACCGTGTTTCCGACCACCGTATTGGTTTGAGTCTCCATAACCTGCCCCGAATTCTGGAGGGAGAGCTTGACGGGCTTATTGATGCCCTGGCGGCTAACGACCAGGTGAAACGGCTGGAGAAGCAACTGGCATGACCCTAAAACAGGTCCTTAATCGTGCCCGCGGGATTCTGGTGGCTAATAACATTGAACAGGCTCGCCTAGAGTGCGAGCTATTATTAAGGTATGCCTTAAGACTCAGCCGGGTTCAGTTATATCTGGACCTTGACCAGGAATTAGGCTCTGAAGCAGAGGCAGATTTCTGGCATCTAATTAAGCGTCGCCTGAACGGTGAGCCTACAGCCTACATAATAGGGCATCGTGAGTTCTACGGGCTTGATTTCTATGTTGAGCCCAGCGTTTTAATTCCCCGACCGGAAAGCGAGCTACTGGTAGAGAAAGCGCTTGAACTGGCTCAAAATGGCACTGTGTCTAGTATCGCTGAAATTGGTACCGGTTGTGGGGCTATTGCCATCAGCCTGGCACTAAACCTACCCCAGGCAAAAATCTATGCCACTGATATATCAGCTTCTGCCCTCAAAGTTGCCCTACTTAACTGCCAGAAACACGGGGTGGAAGATAGAGTTTGTCTTCTCCACGGCGATATGCTTAACCCTCTGCCTGAGCCTGTTGACCTCATAATAGCTAACCTGCCCTATGTTAAAGAAATAGAGTTGCCCCGGATAAGTCCCGCCGGTTTTGAGCCGCGGCTGGCACTAAACGGAGGCCGGGACGGACTGGAAAAGATACGCCAGTTATGCCAGCCGGTGGGTGATAGGCTTTGCCCTGAGGGCTGTCTGCTTCTGGAGATTGGACAGGGGCAAGCAGGCACAGTAACCACCCTCTTGTCTTACCTCTTCCCTTCGGCTAAGATAGAAGTCGTACCCGATTTGAGCGGCATAGACCGGGTGGTAAGTCTAACCTTTAGGGCTACAACCGCCGGCGAAAAGTTTAAGATTAAGGAGCAGGCTATAAGATGAACGTGATTGTCTGCGTTAAGCAGGTTATTGACCCTGAGGCACCACCAGCCAGCTTCAAGATTGACCCCACTGGCAATAAGATGGTGACCCCGCCCGGTGTCTCACCGGTAGTCGACCCTTATGCTGAATATGCCGTAGAAGCCGCGCTGAGAATCAAGGATGTCCAGGGGGGCAAAATCACGGCTATAAGCCTGGGGGCAAACCTGGTACCAGAGATGGTTAAAAAACCGTTAGCTATGGGAGCTGATGAGCTTATCCTGTTAGCGGACGAGGCTTTTGCTGAGGGTGATAGCTGGTCAACAGCCTATGCCCTGGGTATGGCTATCAAGAAGCTGGGTGACTATGACCTCATCCTTTGTGGCCGGGAGGCTTCCGACTGGGATGCCGGGCAGGTAGGTTCGGGTATCGCTGAGTTCCTGGGGTTGCCCAGTGTAAGCTTAGCCCGAAAAATAGACATCACCGAGGGCAAGGCAAGGGTGGAGAGGGTAACTGATGATGGCTACGAGGTGGTTGAGGTATCTTTGCCGGCCGTGATTACGGTAAGTAATGAGCTTGGCGAGCCTCGCTACGCTACTATTAAGGGGATTATGATAGCTAGAAGGAAGGAGCCTGTTGTCTGGAAACCAGCCGATATCGGGGTTGAGTCTTCTCAAATCGGCGCCGCCGGCCGACGCAGCCAGCTGTTAAAGCTATTCCAGCCAGTTCGTGAAGGTAAATGCGAGGTTGCAGAAGGGGACAGTCCCGAGGAAGCGGCGGTTAATCTAGCCCTGAAACTGAGGGAGGCTAAAGCACTATGAGAGGTAAGTATTAGTGGCTGAATATAAAGGGGTTCTTATTTATGCCGAGATTGGTGAGGGAAAGCTAAAGGCAATCTCTACCGAGTTATTGGGCTGCGGGCGAAAGCTGGCTGACGACCTGGGGCAGGAATTATGTGCCGTGCTGGTAGGCAGTGGTGTAAGCAGTTTAGCCCGGGAAGCCATTGCCTTTGGTGCTGATAAGGTATATGTAGTTGATGACCCGTTGCTTGAGGACTACCAGGCAGATTCCTATGTCTCAGTTATGGCAAAGGTAGTCAAGCAGGTGATGCCTCAGATTCTCATTCTGGGGCAGACCTCTATTGGTCGCGACCTGGCCCCCGGGCTGGCCTTCAGGCTGGGCACGGCAGCCGCTACCGACTGCATAGAGCTAGCTATTGACCCCGACTCAAAGCTAATGTGGCAGACCAAACCGGTATATGGGGGCAATGCCCAGGCTATCTTCACCTGCCAGTCCTATCCGCAGATAGCTACGGTTAGAGCCAAGGCAATGTCACCTCTGGAGCGAGACGACTCAAAGCAGGGGGAGGTTATTACTATTGGGGCTGATTTGGACGCATCGGCGATAAGAGCCAGAGTCCTGGAGAAGGTGCGGGAGGAAGTAGAGGGGATAAAACTGGAGGAGGCTGAGGTGATAGTCAGTGGGGGCAGAGGCATTGGCGGCGCTGACGGTTTCAAGCAATTAGAGGAGCTGGCTAAAATCTTGAAGGGGGCGGTGGGGGCTAGCCGACCTCCCTGTGATAACGGCTGGGTAGCGGACTCGTTACAGGTAGGGCTTACCGGCAAGATTGTTGCCCCTAACCTTTATATTGCTGTCGGTATCTCCGGTGCCAGCCAGCACATAAGTGGTTGTTCCGGGGCTAAAAACATCGTGGCCATAAATAAAGACCCCGAAGCCAACATCTTCAGGCAAGCCCACTTCGGCGTGGTTGGCGACTGGAAAAAGGTACTCCCTGCCTTTACCAGTAAGGTCAGGGAGCTTCTAGCTGAATAAAAGGTAGTTTTTAGTGGTCCTTTAAGTCTTCCTGGCTTGTCTTTCGGCGATAATCTTTTGGGCGGTTTGGGGTGGGACCTCCTCGTAGTGGCTGAAGTCAGCGGTGAAGCTTCCCCTCCCCTGAGTTATTGATTTCAGGTCGATAGCGTAGCGCAAAATTTCAGCCTGGGGCACCTGAGCCTCAATAACGTTCCGGCCATCTTCAGGGTTCATCCCCGATACTCTGGCTCGTTTGGCATTGAGGTCGCCAATAATATCACCGGTGAAGTCCTCAGGGATGCTGACTTTAATATTCATTATCGGTTCCAGGAGGATAGGTTGCCCCTGGGATAATCCCTTCTTTAGCGCCTGTGCCCCGGCAATCTTGAAGCATATATCTGAGGAATCAACCGGGTGATAAGTGCCATCGTATATCCTAGTCTTTATGTCAACGACGGGATAACCAGCTAGAACCCCTTCCTGGGCGGCTTCATTAACCCCCTTCTCTACGGCGGGAATATAGTTCCTGGGTATGGCGCCACCCACCACCTTGTTAATAAACTCACGACCACTGCCGCGAGGTAGAGGCTCCAACTCCAGGCAGACATGCCCGTATTGACCGTGCCCTCCGGTCTGTTTTTTGTGCTTATACTCAGCCTTAGCTGGTATGGTGATAGTCTCTTTATACGGAACCCTGGGAGTTTCCAGCTTGACACCAACACCGAATTTACGCAACATCTTCTCGGCGGCTACTTCAAGGTGAGTCTCACCCAGCCCGGATAGAATAGTCTCATTGGTATCAGCCTCCCGGCGTACCTGAAGGGTAGGGTCTTCCTCAGACAGCCGGGACAATGCTACTCCCAGCTTATCCAGGTCGGCCTTAGTCTTAGGATGTACCGCCTCACTAAAGGCTGGTTCGGGGAATAGAATGGGGGCAATGGGCATTGGTTTATCGCGAGTACACAATGTGTCTCCGGTGCTGGTTACACTCAATTTGGCTACTGCCCCGATGTCTCCAGCCCTGACTTGGGATACCGGTTCCTGGGTCTTACCTCTCAGCGTAAATAGCTGACCGATACGCTCTACCTCGCCTTGTGTAGCATTCCACACCTGGGAATTGCTCTCAATAGTGCCTATATAAACCCGAAAGTAGGTAAGCTTACCCACATATGGGTCGGCACTGGTCTTAAACACCAGAGCCGCTAGTGGAGCATCCTGAGATGGCTCAATCTTCTGGGCCTGTTTAGCTGAATCGCCAGCGATAACTACCTCTCGCTCTTTAGGTAATGGCAGATAGCTATACATAACGTCCAGCAGCGAAGTAATGCCTATATTCTTTAACGCTGAACCAACCAAAATGGGCACAATCTTGCCCGTTACCACCGCCTGGCGTAAGCCGTTACTTAGCTCGTCCCGACTTAGCTCCTCACCGCCGAGATATTTCTCAATAAGCCGGTCATCAATTTCGGCTATCGCTTCTACCAGTTTCTCCCGAAAAGAATCGGCCTGGTCTTTCAGTGATGAAGGCACTTCAGCCTCCTTAGCTGGAGAGCCGGTGTAGCTTTTCATTGCCAGCAGGTCAACTATCCCTTGAAAATCATCCTGGGCACCGATAGGTAACTGGAGGGGAAGGCATCTGGAGCCAAACTTTGACTGAAGCTGTTGCAGGGTTCGGTAGAAGTCAGCGTTCTCGCGGTCCATCTTATTAACCAGGATAAGGCGGGGTAGACTGGCTTCCTCACTGTGTGCCCATACCTGTTCCGAGCCAACTTCAACTCCAGAGGCGGCACATATTACAATTATTGCCCCCTCGCTAACCCGTATCGCGGCTTTGACCTCACCAACAAAGTCAGAATAGCCAGGGGTATCAATAAGGTTAATTTTGGTCCCCTGCCACTCACCGGGGAGCAGAGCCAGGTTAATGCTAATCTTGCGCTTTACTTCAGCCGGGTCATAATCTGAGGTAGTCGTCCCATCATCAACCTTGCCCAGGCGTTTAATTGCCCCGGCAGTAAACAGGATTGCTTCTGACAGTGATGTCTTACCTGCCCCACAGTGGGATAGCAAAACAACGTTGTGAATGTCCTCCAGTCCGTATTGCTTCATCCGGTCACCTACTCTCTTTAGCTTATTCCACTGACATTATAATCGTAGTTTACCGACACAGCAAGTAACTGACGTTGCTTCTCAACCTCTCCCCCTTTATCCCCCTCTCCGTGAGAAGGAGCGGGGGAAATAATTAAAAAAGAGAGGCGAAGCCTCCCTTTGACTCTCCATAATAGGGATATATATTCCTATCATGAGGGGGGAGAAATAAAAAAGAGGGGCAAAGCCCCCTTTATGGCGAGGCTGAAAATCACGATAAATGTGGTTAATATACAAAATGGCTTTTTGTATCACTCCACTCGCCTCCCGCTTTAATTATGCCTTGAAGCTGTAGGTTCAGGAGCGGGGGCAGAACTAAAGGCAAACCCTATTGGATTTGCCTCGTCTTCTTCGGTGGAGTAAGTTGTACGGTAAAAAGAACTTTTAACTTGGTTCTAAGTCTAGATGCTATGATCCAACAAGGTTTACATCTTGACATAAACCATGGGGAGGTCTAATATTTTGGCAGAGTCAGCTTCTCTCTCCTGAATAATCATGGCTTAAGGAGACTATTATGGCCAAATATAGTGTTCAGGAAGTTAATGTAGAAAAATTACTATTGGACGTCAGAAATCCCCGTCACGATATTCTGGGCAGTCAAACTGACACCTTAGGAGAAATAATTCTTGACCAGAAGGGTAAACTTGTAAAGCTTGCCAAAGACATAGTAGATTTTGGCATAAATCCTTCAGATTTAACCATTGTAACCCCTAGTGAAGATGAGAGTGATAAATTCATTGTACTTGAAGGCAACAGACGGCTTGCAGCCCTTCAATTGTTATCTGCCCCAGCTATGGCAGCTTTAGGTTATGATTCAAGAAACATTAATAAACTCAAATCTTATAGTAAAAAATACAAAGATAATCCGATAGAACGTTTACCTTGTGTGGTTTTTAGCCAACGCGATGATGCTAATCATTGGATTGAATTAAGGCATACCGGAGAAAATGGAGGCAGAGGTGTTGTGGCTTGGAAAGCTAAGGAAAAGGCTAGGTTTAACGAATTGCTGGGTAAACCTTCCCCCGCATTACAGGTGTTGGAATTTGTCAGGAGAAACGCCAGTTTGGGCGAAGAAGAGACAGAAACGTTAAAAAAACCTAATCTTACCAATATCCAACGTCTTGTAGGTGACCCTGATGTAAGAGAAGCTCTGGGAATAGACATAACCGATGGTTATGTTAATACAAATTTACCACCAGAGGAAATAATAAATGGTCTTTCAAAACTTGTGATAGACGTTACCACACAAAGAAAATCTGTAGATGACATTCGCCATAAAGATGATAGGACAAATTACATATATGAATTTACTGAAGAAGATTTGCCGGATGGCAATGCTAATCCAGTTGAAACTTGGGAGCTACGGTCACAGACTGGTCCTGTTAAACCACGCGTCCTTCCAAGTAAGGGAGTTTCGGGGGTGGCGCCAGGGAAGAAAAGCGTCCCCTTATCTACCAGCAGACCGACGCTTATACCAGCCAGTTGTGTTTTGCGAATCAAAAAGGCACCTCGTATTAATAAGATTTATAGGGAATTACGAGGGCTTGAAGTTAAAGGTTTTGAGAACGCTTGCGCTATAACATTTCGCGTTTTTCTTGAACTAAGCGTTGAAAATTATGCTAAAGCAAAAAACATTAATTATCATGAGAATGATAGTTTGGCAAATAAGATTGGTAAAGTTGCAAAATACATGGAATCCAATAAGCTTATGTCTACGGATGAGCTTAAGCCTATCCGGGTTGCTTGTTCGACTCCAGATAATTTAGTCTCGATAAAAACATTACATGCTTATGTCCACAATCCCTATCTTTCTCCTAAAGCAGATGACCTTAAGTTGACATGGGATGACTTTGAGAAATTTTTTATAACCATGTGGCCATGACAATATGATATATTCAACACCTCTTCGTTATCCTGGAGGCAAGAGTAAACTATCCAATTTTATGAGGTTGATTTTTAGAGAAAACGACCTCATAGGCGGACATTACACAGAGCCTTATGCTGGAGGGGCAGGTGTCGCCTTTCACTTACTATTTACCGGATATGCAAGTCATATCCATTTGAATGACATAAATAAATCCTTATATTCTTTCTGGCAGGCAGTGTTACATGACACAGATAAAATATGCCGTCTTATCCATGATACCCCAGTTGACATTCATAACTGGTTCAGGCAGAAAGAAGTGCAAACTCATCCTGAACAACACTCAATGTTAGAGCTTGGTTTTTCCACATTTTTCTTGAATAGGACCAATTGGTCAGGTATTATTAGTGGTGGCGTAATAGGGGGCCAAAATCAAGATGGCCCTTGGAAACTTGATGCACGTTATAATAAGACTAGCTTAATCTCTAGAATAGAGAAAATATCAAGGTTTAGTGACCATATTACCGTATATAACCAAGATGCGGCGGAATTCATTAGCGAAGTAATTCCCACGCTGCCGTTACAATCACTTGTTTACTTAGACCCCCCATATTATGCTAAAGGTCGTGATTTATACGAAAACCATTACGTATCTGATAACCACTTGACAATCTCAAATCTAGTTGGTGATATAAACCAAAAATGGATTGTCTCATACGACGATACTCCAGAAACAAGAGAAATGTATCAAAGGTACAAAAATTTACCCTATCAGCTTAGTTACAGTGCGGCTGACCATTATAAAGGAGCCGAGATAATGTTCTTCAGTGATAATTTACTAATCCCCACTATTGACAACCCTGCCCAGCTACAAAAGAGCGCCAGCTTCAAACGGTGATGCCCCGTTGAACAAAATGACGAATTGTTACCGATGTTACCGGCGGTACTGAACGCGGCGGCGTCTTCTTCTTCGGAACATGGACATAAGAAACATAAAACCAATTACGCCAAAGAAGGGGATGGGCGCGGATGATGAGGTCCCGCCGGTTTTGGGAGTAACCGCGGTTGTGGGGGTGGTAGATGGTTCTGGTGAGGCTATTTCCTCTTCGCCTATTTCGTAAGCCCCCAGCTTAACCCCGGTGAGCTCTTTAGGCACCCAGCCCAGGGGGTTATTCTTGCCGGTAGCCTCAGCCCAGACCCAGCCCGGCTCACCCTCCAGCTCAAAAACTGCGGCCGCCTTTTCATAGTCAGGTAGATAGACCAGGGCGGCGGTATGACCGGAGCCAACGGCTATAGCCGAGCGGTATCCTGCTCCCTGATACATAACCGCCAGTAATACGGCGCTATCTTCACAATCACCATAACCAACCCCATCTTGGTCAATAGTAGTCGCCAGCTCATCGGCATTTTGGGCAAACTCTTCATAGTTAAACTGGTCTATATCAGAGGTATACCTTACCCTATCCCGGACGAAGCGGAATACTGCTTCCGCCCTCTGTATTTTGTCGGGGTATTGGGCGGCAATTTGCTCACCCAGGCTATAGGCTACAGCCGCTTCTTCGCCCAGGCTCTCGTAGGCTATAACCGGACGGAAGGTGGTCTCAGTTAGTTGATAAAAGCCGTCTTCACCACAGGCGGTAGTCCTACATATTTCCCAGTCATCAAAGACTTCACCCCCTACCTCGTGGAAATCGGCTGATGGAGTTGCCGAGGCATAACTGGTAACGGCTAACCCGGCGACCAATACAGATATTAAGCCTAGTAAAATTTTAGTCCTGTTCATATCCTTAAAATGGTGTGGTTAATGCGGCGTGGAGTATCAGGCCAAAGAAAATGAGGTAGCCAAAGACATAGATACCTACCCCCACCGGACTTTTGTTGATGTTGATAAATGGTATTTTGGGGGTCAGTTTATCAACAATGCGCAGTATGGCTATTCCAATTCCCAGACTTATGGCAAAGCTTATGGCGGCTAACCCCCAGGTTCTAAAATCAAAGATATAGCCGGCTATTGAGCCGCCGAGCGCAGTGTAGGCTGTAGCCGCTCCGTGGATGACCAGACCGACCAGGATGAAAAAACCAGCAATGAATAGCCCGGTAGCGACGGGGCTTTCGCCTATACGCTGGCGCTCATGAATATGAGGGGTAAGGGCATCTAGTGCCCTAATCCCAAGCCAGGCAAGGAGAATGCAGATGAAGACGAGCACTACAATCCTGGCCAGCCATATCAAAACAGTTACCCAGAAGGGGAGGGCTAAACCTAGTTCAGGCATAAAAATACTTTCCATAATTTCTCTCTTTTAAGACTTGTATTTAGTAGCCCTAGTATATCCCTTGTCCTTGACCAGGGCAAGGTTTTAACGGATTTTTTATTCTTCCTCTTCCCAGGCATCCTTACCGATAAGGGAGACAAAGCGGCAGCCACCCAAATTCTCAACTATATTCTTCTTTCTCTGCCTGGTAATTTTATATAACTCTTGCACATAGCGTGAGCCTACAGGAATTACCATCCGTCCCCCAATGGCTAGTTGAGCCAGAAGGTCAGCCGACACTCTGGGAGCACCAGCGGTAACCATTATCGCGTTATAAGGTGCCCCCTTTTGCCAGCCCAGGGTCTCCTCAGCCAGGTGGACCTCAATATTGGGATAGCCCAGACTATCCAATACTCTCTTGGCTGCCTCAGCCAGAGGTGGCAGGCGCTCGGTGGTAATCACAAACCGGGCTAGTTTAGCCAGAATGGCGGCCTGATATCCACTGCCGGTCCCTACCTCCAGCACCTTTTCGTTGCCAGTAAGTTCTAAAGCCTCGGTCATAAGGGCAATAATAAGTGGCTGTGAAATTGTCTGGTCAAAGCCGATAGGCAATGGTCTATCTTCATAGGCTAGGTGTTGGTCTTCTGGTGGTACAAAGCGTTCTCGCGGAATGCGAGCCATAGCGGCTAATACCCGCTCATCTCTGATTTCAGTCCTAAGGTGGCTAATTAACTCGGCTCGCATTGCTTCAAAGTCCATAGTGAGCACTCACTCCTGGGACAGGATTAGGATAAAACCCTAGCTAGCACTACCAGAGTAACCAGCATTATCCCGGCTAGAATACCGATTCTTCGCAGCTCAGTAGTTATGTGAGGGAAGCGAGCTACAGCTGGGGTTGGTTCCTTGGCCGGAGGAGCCGCCACCTCGGAGGGAGCAGCCGGCTTATAGGTTTGAGCCACTGCTGGCTGTTGACTAGCGATGAGGGTAGCGATTCTCTTTCTCCTTGGTAGCGAATGCTTTCCCCTGGTGCGCCGTGATTTACTAGCCATTTAGAGCCTCCATATTACTTAGCCCTGGGGTGAGATTTCTCATAGGCACGGCGGATATGCTCGGTAGTAAGGTGGGTGTAAACTTGGGTCGTAGAGATATTGGCGTGACCTAATAATTCCTGGACTGACCGCAGGTCAGCCCCGCCGCTCAGCATGTGAGTAGCAAAGCTATGTCTCAGGGTATGAGGGGTAACCTCTTTATCCAACTCGGCTGATTTAGCATAGCCTTTTAATATTTGCCACAGTCCCTGTCGGGTCAATCTCTCACCCCGGCGATTAAGAAACAAAGCCCTCTCAGTATCGTTACGGGTCAGGCGAGGGCGAAATTCTTTTACATATTCTTCTACTGCTGAGGCGGCTCGTTCATGAATAGGGATAAGCCGCTCTTTATGCCCTTTACCAAAGCAGCGCACATAGCCACCCTCTATATCTATATCACTCACGTTCAAGGATACCAACTCGCTCACCCTCATACCACTGGCATATAGTAACTCCAGCATTGCCCTATCCCTTTTGGCTTCTGGGGTAGACAGCTTAGTTGGCTGTTCCAATAAGCGGCGAACCTGGCTAAATGAGATAGGTTTAGGCAGTGACCTCCCTACCTTAGGTGAACCAACATTGTGTGATGGGTTGTCTTTCATGTTGCCTTCAGCCACCATGAAGTTAAAGAAGGACCTGGCAGCAGCTACTTTGCGGGCTGCTGTAGTGGCAGCATAGTTTCTCTCCTTAAGATTAAGCAGGTAGCTTAGCATGTCTTGCCGATTAAAGCTAGCCCACGAGGCAGCGGAGCCACGCTTGGCAGCTTCTTCCTCAACAAAGCTAGCCAATTGATAGAGGTCATTGCGATAAGCAAATATTGTGTTTTCAGAAAAGCCCTTCTCTACAGTGAGATAAGTTAGAAAACTGTTAATATCCTCTTTCACCCCCACCTCCTTCAGCTTTTTATACATTTTAACATAACTAAAAAGAAAATTCAGCCCGGTAAAACTTTCCTTGATGAGCCACCTGGCACATTGGAGTTTTTAATAGGTAATTAGTTTTGTGCTATACTTAAGCACAGGTAGATGAGCAAGTTTATAGGTAAGTTAAGTCGGGCTTCGCAAAGTGGGCCCCAGCCTATGGGGTTTAAAGTGGGGCAGCCGGTCTCACAAAGGCCTAAAATGCTGCTCATTGCCAGTTTGGCTCAGGTTAATGTTGACAGCGTGGCTGATTATGTGGCTGGGGCTGATGCTGGGCTGTTACCTATTTCCAAATTGAGTTCGGGAAGGGAAACCCTAAGAAAAATAGCTCAAGCTGTGCCTGATATTCTCTGGGGTGGGTGGCTAAGAGATATTAGCCAGAGAGAAATGAAGCAGATGAAGAGGGTTGGTTGTGACTTTGTGGTTTTTCCGGCAGCTAATAC
>JAUWIC010000043.1 GCA_030605575.1 Dehalococcoidia bacterium | reverse complement strand
CGGCAAGCTGGGTTGTATCCTGGCTCAGTTTCCATATAGTTTCAGTTTTAATCGCCGTAACTGGGACTACCTCAGCCTGTTTACGGAAAGGTTGGGTGAGCTACCGGTGGTGATTGAGTTCCGTAATGCCCGGTGGCTGAGAAGTGAGGTGTTTGACTGGCTCCGTCAAAATGAGTTAGGCTTTTGTTGCGTTGATGAACCACCGCTACCTAATCTTTTGCCACCACTAGCTGAGGCAACGACTAAGATAAGCTATGTCCGCTTTCACGGGCGTAATAGTGCTAAGTGGTGGCAGCACGAGCAGGCTTATGAGCGCTATGATTATAGCTATACGCCCCAGGAACTCAGTGAATGGCTGCCCAGGATTCACAAGCTGGATAGTGTAGCTGAAAAGACCTTTGTCTTCGCCAACAATCACTGGCGCGGGCAGGCAGTTAGCACCATCCGTCAATTGCGGTTGATGCTGGACTAATTTGCCTGGCTTAACTTTGTTCTCTGAGATAACAATAAGTATAGTATAATAGCATAATAGCAGTATAATAGCTTACCTGTCAACTCTAAATGGGAAGAGCCGAAACGGTTATGTCAAACTTGACAGGTGAGCAGGAGGAGGCAGGAGTGACTACACAATTTAACTTACTTCGCTCTCGTTTGGAGAGTGAGCAAAAGCGGTTAATCGGTGAATTAGAGCAATTGAAAGCTAGCGTGCGTCCGGCAAATGAGAGGCGGGAGGGTAGTCCCTTTGGCAAGAGGGAGGAGGAAGCCACCGAGACTCTCGAGCTGGAGACGCGGCTGGCTTTAGAGAAGCGTATCATAGACCAGCTGGCTGAGATTGAGCACACTTTATCTAAATTTGAAAACGGGACCTACGGCTTATGTGACAGTTGCGGTCAACCTATAGACCCAGCCCGATTAGAAGCCCTTCCCCAGGCGAACTTGTGCTTGAGTTGTAAGGCTAGTCAGGCAAAGAATGCGAAAAGTAGATAGTCCTCGAGGTAAGTGGTGGTGGAATGCGGTCTTTTCCCTGATTGTAATATTGGTGGTGGTTGGCGACCAGCTTAGCAAGGCATGGATAAGGTCCAATTTAGCTGTAGGGCAGTCGTTACCTGCAGGGGGATTCTTTCGGTTAACCCATATCCAGAATACGGGGGCTGCTTTTGGCTTGTTTCAAGGCTATTCATTCCCGCTAACTATAGCTTCCTTCGCGGGTATTGTCGTTCTTCTCGTCTATGTCTTTTTTGTTTGTCGTCGCTTCCCCTTGTTGAATAATATGCTGAGCAGGGCAGCTCTGGGGGCAGTTCTCGGCGGCACGGTGGGGAACCTGATTGACCGCCTGCGCTTTGGCTATATTACCGACTTTATTGGTGTTGGTATCTGGCCGCCGTTTAATGTGGCTGATTCGTCAATAACCGCCGGTACTGTCGTATTTGCCGGCTGGCTAATATATCTAGCGTTTAGCCAGAGGCAAGAGGCAAAGCGAGATAAAATAGCTTCCCAGAAGAATTAGGCTTCCCCGGGGTAGCTTAAAGGGGGTGAGGTCTATACCCGCTCTCAAGGTATTAAGCTTGGTGGTGGAAAAGCCGGGGGTTCGGCTTGATAGGTATGTGGCTGAGAAGTATCCCGAACTCTCCCGAACCCAGGCTCAAAAGCTTATTGCCGATGGCAATATCACGGTTAATGACCATGTGGCTAAAGCCGGACTTAAACTTCATGTTGGTGATAGGGTAAAAATTACCCTACCTCCCCCTCCGCCCAGCCCCCTGTCTCCGGAGGCGATTCCATTAAATATTATCTACGAGGATAACGACCTTCTGGTCATAGACAAACCAGCCGGGCTGGCTATTCACCCGGCACCGGGACACCCAAGTCATACCCTGGTCAATGCTATTCTGTCCTACTTGCCCAACCTGCCTGATATTGATGACTCACTGCGACCGGGGATTGTGCATCGTCTGGATAAAGACGCCTCAGGGGTGATGGTGGTGGCTAAGATTAGCCTGGCTCAGGCTAATCTGATTAATCAGTTTAAAGCCCGCTCGGTGGTAAAAGCCTATCTGGTGCTGGTTAAGGGGCATCTCACTCCGGATGAGGGGGTTATTGAGGCACCTATTGGGCGTGACCCCCGTAACCGGAAACGCATGGCGGTGGTGGCTGAGGGCAAAGAAGCACGAACCAACTATTATGTCATTAAGTATGTCGGCAACTGTACTCTGGTTGAAGTCAGACCTGAGACCGGTCGCACCCACCAGATTCGGGTTCACTTTTCAGCTATTGGTTATCCGGTGGTAGGAGATAGCGTGTATGGAGTGAAGTCAGCCTATCTATCCCGACAGTTTCTCCATGCCTGCCGCCTTGGCTTTAAGTTACCATCCAGTGGCGAGTATGTAGAGTTCACCTCCGACCTCCCCCCCGACTTAGAGCAGGCACTAAAAGACATCGGCTAGATTTCTATTAAACCCTAAAACCCTATCCCCCTTTATCCCCCTTCCCCTTATTAAGGGGAAGGGGGAAGGTAATTTCTTTAGAGGGGTTGTCGCCCCTCTTAAACACCCTTTACATTAAGTTTACTCTCTTGAAGCAGGGGGGAAGATAATTTGTTCAGAGGGGCATAGCTCCTGTAAAACACCCTTTATCCTAGATTTCCCATATCAAACCAGGGGTATAGACAGGTTTCTATGGTAAAATAGCTTCAAAAGCCACTTGTTTAGCTTCACCAGATGGGGCTGGCTGGGTTAAAAAAACCTCCTTTTAGTCAAGGCAAACAAAGAAGGGTGCTTTCTTGTACAGAGGAGGGAAACTCTAATATTCAGGCCTCTTCATTAACGCCAGATTCGCAGAGTTCCTCAATCAGAATTATAAGTGCTGTCTTTACCTTGAGCTTCATATATGCCGTGTACTAAGCCGGCTTGTATTGCACAGATGGCTGCCTCAAGGCGATTGCGGGCGTGCAACTTGTGCATAATGTTGCGTACGTGTACCTTAACTGTGTTCTCGGTGACACATAAGCTACTGGCAATTTCCTTGTTAGTAGCATCTTTCGCTAGCAAAATCAGTATCGCCTTTTCTTGCTCGGTCAGTGAGGTGATCTGCTCTGGCTTTATCATAATATGCGTGTGGTCGTGGATAAACTTGAATACATCAGCTACTAATCCCGCCATGGATTGATCTATAACGAGCTTCCCTTCGGTGACAAGAGTGATCACTTTAAGGAGGCTTTCATACTTACTGTTCTTCAATATATATCCTGCAGCCCCTGCGCTCATAGTGGAAAGGAGGTCTGTGCTTGCCTTAGAGTGGGTGAGGACTATGATACGTACCTTGGGCACAACTTGTTGAATACGCGATATTACGTCTATGCTTTCAAATAATTCAGGATCTATAAGCACGATATCCGGCTTATGCTTCCTGATAGTCTCAATAACCTCGGGTGCGGTGGAGGACGTCGACATAACGTCAATGTTCGGCTCAGATTCTAGCAGGTTCGTCAACCCTTTGCGGAAAACTTCATAATTGTCTACCAGGAGTAACTTCATCTTCATCCTATATCTCCTTGTACCATGATTATTAGCAATCAGAGGGTAAAGAGTAGTAAATCGTAATCCATATAGCTTACCTTTTCTGTGCATTTGTGTCAAATTAACCCCCCCATTCGTTAGCCCTTTTGGTGCCAGTCGCTATAAAAAGACTATACCTGCTTGGTATTGTCTGGGTAGAATGACTCATGGTATAAATGAAAGGGGTAAATATCCCGTCTTACTGAGATGAACTTGTGACCGTTGCTTGGTGGCTCGAGGATGCCATAGAAGAAAAGATTGAGCGAGAAGAAAGAGTGAAAGCTAAATAGAAAAGACCTGTTGCCGCTAGGTCTTTCGGAAGGTGATTAAGTAAGGGTGTTATCTAGTTGTTTTTATTGCAAAGTAATCCTGGAGATAAGTCAAGAAGAGGGTTCAGAGACCCCAAATGTGGGTGTACCGGTGAGTCCTTCTCTTTTTGAGGCAGGGGCGTTTGAAGCTGGAGTGTAGGCGGGCGGTCAGCCCGACCCCGCTAAATCTGCGGGGGATTTTTTCATCTTTCCCTCCTTTCTTCAGGGGTCTTGGTGCTGGTGTGACTGGCATTCCCCCGGTTCGTATAATTTCAGTCACACTTATACGTTTACTAACAGCAATGCTAGGCACCAGCACCGGGGAAATAATTTAGAAGATTACCAAGAGGAATTTTAGCAAGTTAATGTGGTAAGATGAGAGTAGGTATAAGCCATGACTGAAATTGAAGAAAGAGCCAAATCTTTTAAGGACACTGCAAGAGATATTGTTCGGGGTATCTTCAGAAATGAAAATGCCGTTCTGGGTGGTATTCTGGTCGTATTGGTAGGTATTTTTGCAGTTCTGACCAAGGGGCATGCTGTTACTCGAGGAAATGTGCTGGGTGTTTTAGTGCAGAGTTCGGTTAGAGGAATAGCAGCAATGGGTCAAACATTTGCTATTTTAACCGGCGGTATTGACCTTTCAATTAGTGGCGTAGCGCTAATAGCTATGGCTCTGGCTGCAACGTTTATGGAGGGTAAAGTCGGTCCTCTAACGGTAGCTGCGGGTATAGCGATTATGCTAGTAGTTGGAATGGCTCTAGGGGCGACTACCGGTTTAGCAAGATCGCGTATCAAAATGCCGGCACTTATAGTAACGCTGGCTTTGGGGATAATGCTTAATGGGGTTGCTCTCCGCGTTACTGGTGGGTATATCATTACTAATCTACCGAAGCAAATAGGTTTCCTCGGCCAAAGCTATGTCGCCGGATTTCCAGTAATAGGTATCGCTTTTATAACGATAGCTGCAATTGTCTATTTTGTTCTTAATCATACCACTTTTGGTCGCTCAGTATATGCTGTTGGTGGCAATCCAGTCAGCGCCTGGCTCTCGGGCATAAATGTGAACAATGTAGTAGTTTGGGCCTGTGCTATTTGCGGCCTCTGTGCCGGAATAGCCGCTTGGGCAGCAATGTCGCGTATCGCATGTTTTACAATGGCTTCTACGGCTGGTCTTCACATAGATACAATAGCTGCATCTGTTATCGGAGGCATCAGTCTAAGGGGCGGCAGGGGAAGCATTATTGGGGTGGTAATCGGAACTTTTATACTTGGTGTTATTACCAACGGGATGAACATACTGGCAGTAGCTCCAGCTTATCATACTATCGCCAAGGGGGCGATAATATATGCTGCTGTGGCCATAGATTACATACGTAGACGTTGATATGAGGCAAGGAGGTGATGCCTATTGATGAGATAAGCGAGCTTTTTAGGTACTAGCGTGAAAAAAATTAGAGAAAGGAGGCGACAAAAAGATGAGAAGATTTATTATACCGTTAGTAACGGCAGCAGTAGTAGTTAGTATAATACTTGCCGGTTGTGTTACCGAGCCGGCGCCACCAGTGACGCCACCAGTGACGCCACCGGTAGAGCCACCAGTTACGCCACCGGTAGAGCCACCGGTAGAACCGGGGGGAGAACTACCAATAGGATGGCCACAAGAAGCAATCTGGCCACCAGAAAATCCTTTTGAGGGCCTGGGGATAAAGCCTGATGGCTCGCCATACACGGTTCACCACCTCGCTTTCAGTAGTGAGCATCCTTGTGGCACGTTTTGCAATAGCATATTCCTAGACTATTCTAGAAGGGCTGGCTGTACTGGTACGGACCAATCTATACCATATGACCCCATGGGGCAGTTGGCAGTTGTTGAAGACATATACCTTCTGCAACCAGACGCCTTGATTCTTTGGTCCATAGAAGAAGCCATGATGCTTCCCATACTTGAGAAGTATCAAGCAGCTGGTATAGATGTCTATCAAGAGGACCACGAGATTTTGAGCCCAACTATTATAGGTTGTTCGCGTCACAGTGGAATAGGCATGGGGAGAGCCGGTGGATTCCATGCCATAGAAAGCGCAATTGAGCTAAATAAACCTTATAGGGCTCTGATAGTCCATGGTTACTTAGGGGCAACAGCAGGTATTGTGCGTCCCTTTGGATTCCAAAGTGTCGCCTACGACAACCCTCAATGGCTTCAGGTGATCAACGAAACTCCTGAGTGTATGTGGGATGATGCGAAGGCGGCGGATGCTGTCATGGCTATGCTCCCTGCCAATCCTGAAATCAACTGTATCTTTGAGTCAGGCGGGATGCTTGGAGGGATTGTTGAAGGTTTGAGGTCCATAAACATGCTTTATCCTGTGGGTCACCCCGACCACATTTTTGTCACCGGCGTTAGTGATGACGGCCGCGCACCGGAATATATTGAAAAGGGTTGGATGGATGGTGCTATTGAACACTCACCCATGAAAACGTGTGGCAATTCCTTTAAGATGTTTTTGATCCATACTTGCATGGGGCAAACTCTGCCACAACGCGATGTAGTCCTTGACTCTGTGGTTTACGATCAAAGTTTTATAGGCACAGAGGCATGGAATCTCTCATGGGACGTTCTTAAATACCAGGGGTTAGCTGTTGAAGATATGCCGCTTATTGACTGGGGGTATCTTGGTATACCTGGCCTAGACTAGAACAGTAAAGCTACCAGGCTATTGACGCCCATCGAGGCTGGTTAGAATAGTTACAAGTTGGGGCTACTGAGAGCTTGCTATGCCGGAATATCTGGCCATAACTTACAAAACATGATGCAAAGTGAGCAGGCTCTCAGTGCCTTTTGGCGTGGCAATGAAGCCATGGAAGCAGGTTCTTCTCTGATACTTTATAAGAACCAAGGTAGGGGGGATACAAAGAATAAATTTGAAGGGATTTAGTTATGGGTGTTGAAGAGTTAGAAGCCAGGATTAAGAATTTAGAAGACATTGAAGCCATCAGGCGTCTGAAAGGCAAATTTGCCTACTTCGCTGACACTAAAAATTTGCAAGGATTCATGAGTCTCGTTGCCGATGATGCCGTATGGGAATTCGGCCCCTGGGGACGTTATGAAGGTAAAGAAGAGATTCTAAGGTTTTCTCGGGATGTAACACTCGATACATATTCTTTCATGTTGCATCATTTCTATAATGTTTCTATTGATGTAAAAGGAGATACCGCTACCGGAATATGGTATTTCCTGGTACCAGCTACTAACCGTAAAGAAGAAAGGGCAGAGTGGCTGGGGGGTATGTACAAAGAAACGTATATAAGAGTGAATGGAGAATGGAAGTTTAAGGAAGTGATTGGGGACATTAAATTTGTTGCCCCTTATAATGAAGGATGGTTTAAAAAGTAATTTTATAAATTTTGGGTTTAAAAAAGCCAAATAGATTGGTGTTCTTTACTTTATAAGGGTGTTTATTAGCAATATAATTGGATGTAATACTGGATAGACTTAAGGGAAAAACAATAATCATTTGTTTTTGGCAAGTTAAAAGGTGTCCACTTTTGGCAATCTAAATGGGGACCACCTTGGGTAAAAATATATACCTTAACTCACGTCTTTCCTTTTCCTCCTCAGGTTTTCCTTAAACCGGTAGCTGTCCCCATTCATTTCGAGGATGTGGCTTTATATTAAGTTTACTCTCTTGAAGCCGGGGGAAGATAATTTCTTTAGAAGGGCGTAGCCCCTGTAAAACACCCGGCTGTTACTCAATATCAAATAGAAATAGTAAGGAAAGTCTGAATTATAGCAAGGAAAGTCTGAATTAGGGAAGCAGGTCTAGATTATAGTAAGGAAAGTCAAAGAGAGGCGAAGCCTCTCTTTCGTAATTAATTCCCCCCTCTCCTTACCAGGGAGAGGGGGGCAAAGCGGGTTCCCAGGAAAATCGAAGATTTTTCTGGGTGCTTAAAGGGGGTAAGGTCACCAAAACAACCTCTTAATCTCTAGAATACTTATAGGCGAGGTGGTAGAATGGGTAAGAGAGTGAGGGGTCTTATATGACTAACTCGGTTAGAGTTCGCTTTGCCCCCAGTCCTACCGGTTATCCTCATGTGGGCAATATCAGGACTGCCCTGTTTAACTGGCTTTTTGCTCGGCACTCAGGCGGCACCTTTATTGTCCGCGTTGAGGATACCGATGTTGCCCGCAAGGTTGAGGGGGCGGTGGAGGCTATCCTGGATGGTCTCCGGTGGCTGGGGCTGGATTGGGATGAGGGCCCCTATTATCAATCGCAGCGCCTGGAATTATACCACGAGGCAGCCCAGCGTCTAGTTTCACAGGGGGATGCCTATTATTGCTATTGCTCCCCCCAGCGATTGGAGGAGATGAGGGCGGAGCAGGTCAGGCGTAAGCAGCCGCCGGGCTATGACCGCCGCTGTCGTGATTTAACTGAGAAAGAACGGGCGGAAAAGGAGGCGGAGGGCATTACCCCGGTAGTCCGTTTCAAGACCCCGCTCAGCGGGCAGACCAGGTTTAACGATTTAATCTGGGGCGAGGTGGTATTTGAAAACGATACCATTGATGATTTCGTATTGCTTAAGTCGGATGGTTACCCTACCTATCATCTAGCCAATGTGGTTGACGACCACCTGATGGAAATAACCCACGTTCTCAGGGCTGAGGAGTGGCTGTCCAGCACCCCCCGTCACCGGCTTTTGTATCAGGCTCTGGGATTTGAGCCGCCGCAGTTTGCCCACCTGCCGATGATACTGGGGGCTGACCGGGCCAAATTGAGCAAAAGACACGGGGCGGTGTCAATAACTGAGTATCGTGAGCAAGGCTATCTACCTGAGGCTATGGTCAACTTTCTGGCTTTGCTGGGCTGGTCTCTGGATGATAAGACCGAGATTTTACCTCAGCCGGAGCTGATAAGCAGCTTTTCCCTGGAGCGGGTCAGCCGGACGGCGGCTATCCTCAATCGGGACAAGCTCAACTGGATGAACGGGGTATATATTCGGAGCTTGAGCTTGGAAGATTTTACTCAGCGGGCACTCCCATTTTTAGATAGCGGGTTACCGGCTGAAGTCAAGCGCCCCCTATCCATTGACTATATCAGGCGGATTATGCCGCTTATTCAGGAGCGAGCCCGAACCCTGGCTGAGGTAGCTGAGCTGGCACAGTTTTTCTTTGTTGACCAGCTTGACTATGCTCCTGGTTTGTTAATAGGTAAGGGTATGAACCAGAAATCAGCCAGCCAGGCATTGGAGACGGCCAAGCAGAGGCTTGAGCCATTAGAGGTATTTGATGCTGAATCTCTGGAGGTTGTGCTTAGACCTCTGGCTGAGGAGTTGGGGCTGAAGACAGGGCAGCTTTTTGGTGCATTAAGGGTAGCGGTTACCGGGCGGACGGCGGCGCCACCTCTATTTCAAACTATGTCGGTCTTGGGTAGGGAGCGGTGCCTGAGGCGAATTGAAGCCGCGCTGGATAGACTCCGCCAAGGAGGTAGATAGTGAAGGCTATAGCTATTGTTGGTAGTCCGAGGAAGAAGGGAAATACAGAAATTCTGGCTAGACACACCCTGAAGGCGATAGAAGAGGAGGGGCTGGATACCGAGCTTATCAGCTTAGCCGATTTAGACATCAAGCCGTGTACTGCCTGTATGGTGTGCAAAAAGGAAGAAAGTTGTCCCATTGATGATGACTTCTGGCCGATATATGTCAAGATGAAACAGGCTGATGCCATAATATTGGCCTCGCCGGTACATTTTGGTTCGGCGACACCGTCAATAAAAGCCCTGATGGATAGGACTGGTTATATTGCCTACTGGAACGGCAGGGTGTTTGAGCGGAAGGTAGGGGGACCATTGGTGGTAGCCCGCCGTGCGGGGCAGAATTTTACCTTAGCCCAGCTAGCTTACTGGTTTTATATTATGGGATGTTTTGTTGCCGGGTCAACCTACTGGAATATGGCCTTTGGTGATAAAAAGGGTGAAGTTGAGCAGGATGAAGAAGGGCTTAAAACCGCCTGGAACTTCGGTAAGAACGTCGCCTTTTTGGTTAAAAAGCTAAAGGCTTAGCTTACTTTGCAATGGATAAATACCCGCTTAAGAAATACCCGATAGTTGGTGCCTGTGGTCTTAACTGCGGCTTATGTCCCAGATACTATACTGAAGGGACATCAAGGTGTCCCGGCTGCTGCGGCCCCGATTTCTGGCAGAAAATGCCCGGCTGTGGATTCATTACCTGCTGTATTAAGAAGAGGGGGCTTGAGACATGCGCCGAGTGTGGTGACTGGGAGGAGTGTGAGAGGGTAGCCAGGCTCTTGGATTTGGCTAAGTACCAGGATTCCTTTCTATCGCATAGGCCATTGGCTGCTAACTTCGCTTTCATTCAGAAGAATGGCATTGAGGAATTTGCCCGGCTGGAAATGGAAAAGCAGAAGTTGCTCAGGCACCTTATTGATAACTATAACGAGGGTCGTTCCAAGAGTTTCTACTGCACTAGCTGTCAACTAATACCGCTAAATAAGCTCAGAGAAGCGTTAGTTGATGTAGAAACCGAGCTAACCGAAGCTACCGATATTAAAGAGAAAGCCAAGCTGGTCAGAGGGGCAATTAGCAATATAGCCGATGCCTTACAGATTGATTTAAGATTAAGGAAGTAACTATCTACCTCACCCCCTTAATCCCCCTCTCCTTCAAAGGAGAGGGGGAGGATTGAATCAAGAGGGGCTAGCGCTCCTCTTAAACACCCTGATAAAAGACCTGCTTACGATGTGGTATAATAATATACAAAAGCACGACTTGCTAGCTAGATCCCATTGAGGAGAGACAATATGGGTAAGTTAATTTGTCCGATTTGTGGTACTTCCACTGCTTTTTCACCAGTCTATTTGAAGCAGAGAGCTATTCTAAACGAGGAGTCTAGTAGTGATAGAACAATCTACGGAGAGGCAACCATGCAGGCAGTTATACCACGTGATTATATTGGTGCTCTATATGCTATTTTAGATTGCCAAGCTTGTGAGGAGCGCTTTGTGGCACGATATATTGATTATGAGTGGGTAGCGGTATACCCACTTCCCCATAAGCAAGTATCAGATAAAATACCAGAGCCAATTAAAGGTGAATTTGAAGAGGCTAATCTTTGTTTTGCTGTCGGTGCGTATAGGGCGTGTGTTGCGGTGTGTCAGATAGCACTAGAAGCCTTGTGGCGTGATAAAAAGGTCTCAGGTCTTAATCAATTAAAGGATGATGGCATAATATCATCAGCACTTTTTGAGAGGGCAACTGAAATTAGACTATGGGCAGGTATAATTAAGCACAAAACCCTTGCCGAATCGGTATCGAAAGATGATGCTGAGCAACTGCTTACCTACTTGGAAGTGATTCTAAATGATGTCTATGTTGAGCCAAAACGCTTGGAGAGCTTCAAGCAGAGACGCGAGCAAATAAACAGGAGTAAATCAGACTAAATCTATTTCTATATTCAATCAAGCGAGCCTAATTCTAGTGTTTAGGTTCTTGTGGCTGACATTTGGGGCAGAAGTAGGTGCCGCGGTTGCGGACAGGTATTCGCTCAATAGGGGTGCCACAGACGGGGCAGAGGATACCACCAAGGCGGTGGGCAACCTTAAACTCAAAGTGTGCCGTACCCGTTGTGCCATTGGGACGGAAGTAAGTATCCACGCTGGCTCCTTTGTAACCAATAGCTGACAACAGCACTTGCTGAATACTATTATGTAGCCTTTTTACCTCATTTTGAGACAGGCTTTTCCCCGACCTGAGGGGGTGGATTCTGGCAGCAAACAGGGCTTCATCGGCATACATATTGCCGATACCGGCAATAAAGCTCTGGTCAAAGAGAAGGGCTTTTATCGGTGCCGTGCGATTATTCAGGCGCTCAGATAGAATCTGGGGGGTAAAGCTGGCTGCCAGGGGTTCAGGTCCGAGCTTACCGACAATACTATTTATATCCTCTACCAGCCACATCACCCCGAGCTTACGCGGGTCGCGAAAGCAAAGCTGGGTTTCTTTATCCAGGTAGATTATAGCCCGGGTAAATTTACCGGGTTCAGCCGAGGCTGGTTTTAATAGCAGTGAGCCCGTCATTTTCAGGTGGACAATCAGGGCTTCACCGCTGGTCAGGCTGAAGATGAGATATTTGCCGCGCCGGGCCACTCCGGTGATTTTTTGCCCTATGAGTCGGGAGCAGAATTCTGCCACCGATGGCTGGCGCACTATCCCTGTCCAGAACAGGGTAACGCCGCTAACACGGCGACCGACAATATGGGGCAGTAGCTCGTTCTTGGTGCTCTCTACCTCGGGCAGCTCAGGCATCTAAACCATCTCCTCTAAAAAGTGCCCCCTATCTTGGCTTGTGAAAGCTGAATGATAGGTCAATAATTACCCCTTAGATTGTTTACTAACCTCACCCCTTAGATATTTATTAACCCCCCCTTTAAGCACCCAGAAAAATCTCCGATTTTCCTGGGAACCCGCTTTATCCCCCTCCCTTATAAAGGGAGGGGGAATTGGTTATATAAGGGAGGCTCCGCCTCCCTTTGACTCTCCGTAGTACGAATATATATTCCTATCACGGGGGAAGAGATTTTAGAGAGGGGCGTAGCCCCTCTCTTACTTAGATTCCCCCTTCCCTTACTAAGGGAAGGGGGTCAGGGGGATAGGTTGCCAAGACACTATTCCATCTCCCCCCAGTTGTTGCCGGTCTTGATGTCCACCTTTAGCGGGACATTAAGCTCTAAAGCCGTAGACATTACCTGTGGCACCAGTTGGCGCATTGTTTCCAGCTCCTCCTCGGGCACTTCAAAGACAAGCTCATCGTGCACCTGAAGCAGGAGCTTGCTTTTCAGCTGGCGCTGGTCCATCTCCCGGTACAGGTTAATCATAGCCACCTTTATGATGTCGGCTGATGTCCCCTGCACCGGCATATTTATCGCCATGCGCTCAGCAGCTTCCCTGACCTGTCGGTTGGGGGAGTTGATTTCAGGGATAAAGCGTTTTCTGCCCAGTAGCGTTTGGACATAGCCTGATTCCCTTGCCTGCTGTTTGGTCGACTCAAGGTACTGCTTGACCTCGGGGTATTTTTCAAAGTATGAGGTAATGAATTGGGCTGCCTCTTCTCGTGATAGTTCGGTTGCCTGCTCCAGCCCGTAATCACTCATACCATAGATAACGCCGAAATTAACTGTCTTGGCCAGGCGGCGCATATCCGGGGTTACTTGTGGGGCATCCACGCTGAAGAGCTGGGCAGCGGTGGCGGTGTGAATATCTTCATCCCGACGGAAGGCGTTTACCAGGTTTGAGTCCTGAGATAGGTGGGCAAGGGAACGGAGGTCAATCTGTGAATAGTCTCCGGCTAAGAGGCGAGACCCGGGTGGAGCAATAAAGGCTTGCCTGACCTCCCTTCCCACTTCACCTCGGACCGGGATGTTTTGCAGATTAGGCTCGCTGGAGGAAAGCCGACCGGTAGCCGTCCTGGTCTGATTAAAGCTGGTATGTACCCGACCGGTTTTGGGGTTTATTAAGGCGGGTAGGGCATCAATATAGGTTGACTTGAGCTTGGCTAACTGGCGGTAGTCTAAAATAAATTCTATTATGGGGTGGACTCCGCGCAGTTCCTCCAGTACTGAAGCCCCGGTAGAATAACCACCCTTAGTTTTGCGGGCTGGCGGCAGTTTCAGCTCCTCAAACAGGATGAAGCTCAGTTGCTGGGGTGAGTTTATATTGAATCGGTGACCGACACTGTCATATATTTCTGTCTCCAGCTTGAGTAACTGCTCACCGAGGCGATGGGACAGCTGCCTCATTAGCTCTATATCCAGGGCGACACCGTTCCTCTCCATAATGACCAGCACCGGCACCAGCGGCATCTCAACCTCGGAGAACAGCTGCCACAGCCCCTGCTGGTGAAGCTCGGGGCTTAGTAATTCAGCCAGTTGTCCGGTCATGTCAGCATCAGCGCAGGCGTAATCAGCAGCCTGTTTTACCTCTACCTGTGACATTGAAAGCTGCTTAGCCCCTGAGCCGATAAGAGCCGAAATGGGCGTCATTTCAATATCTAGCTTGCTGAAGGCGAGGGCTTTCAGGCCTAAGGATTTTTCGCCCAGGAGGTAGGCAGCCAGCATAGTGTCAAAGGTCAGGTTATTGACGTTTATCCCATACTCAGCCAGCACCGTCATATCATACTTGCCGTTGTGGGCAAGCTTGGCCAAGGTCGTATCTTCCAGCCGAGGCTTAAGCCCGTTGATGACCTGGTCGAGGGGTAATTGTTCCACCTGTCCCCAGCCGACATGACCGACGGGGATATAGTAAGCCTCGCCCGGGGCTGGCGATAGAGATATGCCTACCAGTTGGGCTAACATAACATTTAGGCTTGTTGTCTCCAGGTCAAAGGCAAAGGACTTAGCTGCTGACAGGCGGTTTAGTAGCTCATCAAAGGCTGAAGTGGTATTTACAATATGATAATCTTTTTGGGGTGGGGGCTTAATTTTAACCTGAAGGGGGCTTTGGGGTGCTTCCACTTCGGGTAATTTAGGTAGCAGGCTAGCAAACTCCAACTCACGGAAAAGCTCAGCTACCTGATGGCGGTCATAATGGCTAACCTGGCAGTCATCCAGGTTAAGGGTGACTGGCGTCTGGGTAACGATAGTAGCCAGCTGTTTACTCTGGCGGGCAATGGCTTCATTTTCCCGTAATAGCGCCTGGAGCTTGGGGGGGGTCACCTCGTCTATATGGGCATAGATTTCCTCTATAGTGCCAAATTGCTGGATGAGCCTGACGGCTGTTTTCTCACCGACGCCGGGGACGCCGGGGATGTTATCCGAAGGGTCGCCCTTTAGTCCTTTAAGGTCGGCAATGTACTGAGGTTGGATGCCATATTTCTGGCTTACTGCAGCTTCATCATAGAGGGCAGTGTCACCAAAGGTTCGCTTGGGGTAAAATACTTTTACTTTGGGTGACACCAGTTGCATAGCATCAGCATCGCCGGTAACAATTATAGTATCAATACCCTGGTGGCTGGCCTGCTGGCTAAGTGTGCCCAGAACATCATCTGCCTCATAGTCATCAAGTTCAAAGATAGGGATACTGAAGGCTTCCACCAGCTGTCTTACCCTGCCTAGTTGGTTGACCAGTTCGTCAGGGGTCGGGGGGCGCTGTGCCTTATACTGGTCAAACATCTGGTGTCTGAAGGTAGGCGCCTTCTTATCAAAGGCGATGGCACAGTGGGTGGGTTTTAGCTCGCTTATCACCTTCAGCAGTATAAGGGCGAAACCGTAAACGGCACTTACCATTTCCCCGGTCTTGCTCACCGTGAGCGGTGGCAGGGCGTGGAAGGCGCGATGAACGAGGGCATTGCCGTCAAACAGCACCAGAAGCGGCTTTTTCATAGTCTTATTATAGCAGAGTGGGGAGGATAGGGGGTAGGTCAGATTATCAGCCAGGCTGCCAGCCGGCTAAGGTCTTGTCAAAGATTCGCAAGATTCTATTCTACGGTTGGGAATTCGTCTGCCTTCCACTTATCTAACCCGCCCGAAATCTTGTAGACTTCGCTGAAATTGAGCTCGGCCATTATATTTAAAGTTTTGCTGTCGATACCTCCACAGGCGCAAGTATAATAAATGAGGTAGGTTTTATCCTTGTCCAGCTTATCAAGCTCGTCCTGGAAGTTTTCAGAACGGTAATCTATGTTGATGGCATCTTCTATATGCTCCTGGGCGAAATTTTCCGGGGTTCGGATGTCAATGATGACAAAATCGGGATTATCCTGGTTATCCTGTATTAAGTCAAACGCCTCCTGCGGCGTGATACTTTCACTAATATGGGGTGGCGTTTCCTGAATGGTTGGTAATTCTTCTTCCACCCATTGAATAATCCCACCCGTCATATTGTAGGCTTCCCCGAAATCGAGCTCCGCCATGATATCCAAAGCGTTTCCGCTTCGACCTCCACTTCGGCAATAAATGAGATAGGTCTTGTCCCTGTCTAGCGTATCAAGCTCATCCTGAAAGGTTTCAGAGTAGTAATCTAAATTGATAGCATCTTCTATATGCTCCTCGGTGAACTCTTCCGGGGTTCGGACATCAATAATGACAAAATCGGGGTTGTCCTGGTTATCCTGTATTAAGGCAAACGCCTCCTCTGGGGTGATATCTTCAATTATCTGGGGTGGCGTTTCCTGAATGGTTGGTAATTCTTCTTCCACCCATTGAATAATCCCACCCGTCATATTGTAGGCTTCCCCGAAATCAAGCTCCGCCATGATATCCAAAGCGTTTCTGCTTCGAACTCCGCTTCGGCAATAAATGAGATAGGTCTTGTCCCTGTCTAGCGTATCAAGTTCATCCTGAAAGGTTTCAGAGTAGTAATCTAAATTGATAGCATCTTCTATATGCTCCTCGGCGAACTCTTCTGGGGTTCGGACATCAATAATGACGAAGTCGGGATTAT
>JAUWIC010000063.1 GCA_030605575.1 Dehalococcoidia bacterium | reverse complement strand
AATTTTCGGGCCGTCTATCTGAATCGTGGGCATAGCCTTTTTCCTCCTCTTACTTAGACTCAATCGTTAACAGCTATATAGACGAACTTAGAATTCGCCTAATCTGATTTATCTTGTGAACCTGCCATCATCTTTTGAGGTTGGAAGTTTGTGTACCCTTTGCTCAAGCCAGCCTATTTTATCTACCTCTCGTGTGTCAAATTCCGGCACATAGGGCTTGATATCCAGAAGGGGAGTCCCATCTACAATGTCAACATCCTGGATATGGAGGATATTCTTTTCAATCCTAATCAGACGGACTACGGAGATACCGATTGGGTTCGGTCGGTTGGGACCGCGCATGGCAAAGACGCCACGGGCTTGGTTATCCATGTACGGCTTGGCTTCTAGGGATGACCCCTGGGATAGATGAAAGTGGTATATCAAAATAAGGTGAGAAAAGCCGTCAACATCCTTCAAGCCGTTAGCATATTCGGGGAAGACCTCAACCGTGCCGCGGATTCCCTTAGCCCCCGCCGGTTGTATCGGTGTCCCTTTGGGTTCCTGGAACGGGGAATGAATGACTCCAATCGGCTGGTACTTTATCTCACCCATAGTTTCTTACTTTTACGCTGGTTTCGGCATTCCTATCCATCTCGGGGTTTTATTCATATATTCACGATAGGCGTCGCCATATTTCTCGAGGCAATAGTCTTCTTCTGAAATTGAAAGAGGAACCCAAAATATCATCGACACAATGGCAAATAGTATAAAAACCCACGAAGCCGAGGCTATACCCGCCCCAATAAGCAGCAAGAACATAGTGAGGTACCCCGGATGTCTGGAATGGCGGTATAGTCCTTTGGTTACACACTTATAACGAAGGGGGGTAGTAGCCATATTCACTGCGGTTATCGTTAACAAAATTAATCCGGTTAAACAAATAGGCAGGCCGACATAAAACCAGGCCGTCCCGAGTTTCAATGGCAGGAAAATACTGTATATAGCGAAGAGAACATAAAGTATAAACCACGGAAGACGGAGCTTCTTCTCGGTCTGGCTCTTTGGCCCTTCAACTTTCAAATTATCTCTGTTGAAAATTAGATTCGGAATAAAAGTAGCCAATACACCGTAGAGTATGATAATCCAGACATTCCAAACACCTATTTCAAAGACTGGTATTAGCGACATGATTTTCTTCCTTTATTTTTGCTCTCTATTTTCTCAATCCCTTAAAAGCGTTCCACATTGGAACTTTTTCCATGTATTCCCGGTAGCTATCTCCAAATTTCTCAATATTGAATGCGTCCTCTTTTCTAGATGCCATCCAGCAGCAGAAGACGCTTACTACTCCCAGTACGGTTGATGGGATTGATTGATAGAGTAACATCAATCCAGTTGCTGAAATGGCAGTTCCTAGATACAGGGGATGTCGCACAGTTCTAAATATGTTACTGTCAATCATAACGGTGGTGTTTTCCCAACCAGTCTCGGGTTTACCTTTGCGCTTAAGTGCAACAAAGGCAGATACAACGAAGGAAGCTCCGGTAACTAAGATAATAAGGCCAATAATTCGGAGTGCCAGAACATTAAGCTGTGTTCCTACTCCACCGTGGCCAAGAATCAGTATTGTAAAGAAGCTGCCTAAGCCACAGGCTTCGTAAATTTCACAAACGATACGTTTTCGTATCATAGGGACTAGCCATCCAGCGGCAATACCACCCCACATAGCACCTAAGATTATATATATGTGCATTTTGTCTACTCTCTTATGAATAATACCTGAAGTCCAGTCGCAGAGCCAGTGTTAACCTACCTGAAGGGCAAGGGGGCGAAACGACCAAACAGTCCGCCCCCCGCCTTATCACGGTGACCAGTTTACATCAAGATTAACCTGCCTTAGTCAGGTTCCTATGACAGTACCACATACAATTCGACTTGGTGATTCTCGAGGAGTGTATCCCACTGTGACATCTGCGACTGATACTCCGGGTCTGCCATCATCTTCTCAAAAAAGGCTGCCATTTCGGTGAGGCTATCCCACTCAATCTCAAAAATGACGGTGTGTATGGCATCGCCTCCCCCAGTGAAGGGACGGTACATCCTCGCCCCAGTAGTCGACATCCCGTAGCGACTGGAGAGAGCCATGAGCTTTTCACTAAGCGCCATCGCCTCTGCCATCTTGCCCGGGGCGACTTTCATAATTCCTCGCTGCATTACTTTCATTTGTAGCCCCCTTTTTATTAAAACTCCTGCCTGCCCTCAATGGCTCGGGTCAGGGTAACATCGTCGGCATATTCCAGCTCGGTGCCGAAGGGTAGTCCCCTAGCCAGGCGGGTAACCCTGATGCCCAGGGGTGAAATGAGTTGGCTTAGATACAGGGCGGTCTGTTCTCCCTCAAGGTTGGGGTTGGTCGCCAGGATGACTTCATCTATTGAGCCAGCCTGTAACCGGTTCATAAGCTCCTTGATTCTTATATCGTCAGTGCCTACCCCTTCGGTAGGTGAGATAGCGCCGTGGAGCACGTGGTACAGTCCGTTATAAATCCGGGTGTGCTCCAGGGCTAGAATGTCCTGTGGCTGTTCAACAATGCAAATCTTAGTGCGGTCGCGCTGGTTATTGCGGCAGATGGAGCAGGGGTCAGAGTCGGTAACATTAAAGCAAACCGAGCATAACTTGGTCTTCCGTTTTATTGACAGAATGGCATCAGCTAGAAGCTTGGCTTGCTCTTCAGGGGCACGCAATAGGTAGTAGGCAAGTCGCTGGGCACTCTTGGGTCCAATGCCAGGCAGTTTGTTAAGCTCCTGGATGAGCTTATACACCGATTCAGTGGTCGGTATGAGATTCTGGTCCAACCTCACCTCTTTAAGTTTTCGTTTGGAGACCCTATCCCCTTTATCCCCTTCCCCTTATCAAGGGGAAGGGGAACTGGTTTATATAAGAGAGGCTCCGCCTCTCTTTGACTTTCCTTTATATTTACCCCTTCAAACTTCTCCTGCCAAACCGCCTCTTTTTGACACTCTTTTTATATTAGTCCCTTTAAACTCCTTCTAAAATAAAGAGCCTCATGTATTAGGTTAGCCCGTGGAATTTAATGCCCCCCAGACACTTGGCGGCAACCTTTTGAGATTTGGCAATGGCATCGCTTACCGCTGTTAACACTAATTCTTCCAGGACTTCTGCCTTGTCGGGGTTTATCACCTGGGGTGAAATTTTTATTGACTGTAATTTTTGCTGACCGTTAATAGTAACCTTAACTGCGCCTTTACCTGAGCTGGCTTCTACGATAGTGTCGCTTAACTCTTTTTGGGCTTTGTCTAGCTTTGATTTAAGTTCCCGGGCTTGATTTAGGAAGGATGGATTCATTTCTCCTCCACATCGATAATTTGGGCGCCCATCTTTAGTGCTGCCTGCAGCAGGTGATTAGCTTCCGGCTCATAAATACAACGCACATGGCAGGGACGCCCGAGGAAGTTACCTATGATTTTTTCGGCTATCTGTTGATTTTCCGGCTTCTCTATTTGCTCCTTATGATATGGATATCTAAAGGCTAAGACTATGGTATCGTCTTCAATTGCCACCGGCTTAACCCCGGCACTTCTAAGAATAGCAATAGCCGGGGTTCTTTTGGTATTTTCTGGAGCTTGCTCAATAACCTGCTTCCAATTGGCTCTCATTTGTTCAATTTCACTACCCGGTTCCGGCGGGGGAATAGTAGCCTTTGGTGCTGGTGGGGTGGGGAGGTTAGCTGGCTCAGGTTTGACTGTTGGCTGGGGTGGAGCCGCTGGCGGGGGAGCCGTTGTTACCGGCTGACGAAATTCAGGCTCAGCTTCTACAGCCGGGCTTCCCTTTTCCCCCTCCGGGGTTAGGGTGCAGTCAACCAGGGCTAGCTCTAGGGGCAGGGTGGAGTAGTTATCAAGGCCAAGCTCAAGCTGACCGAAGAGCTTGACTGCCTTCAATATTTGAGCTAGCGAGGCTTTAGCGGCTAGAGCCTTCAGTTCAGCTATATCCTCGGCAGTGAAGTCTATAGTTTGGTCGGAGCCGGTCTTTATTAGCAGTAAGCCTCTGAGGTATTCCACCAGTTCCCGATTGAATTGGCGTAAATCCAGGCCATCGTTATTAACACTGTTTATCGTTGTTATCCCGGCCGAGATATCATTATTTATAATGTGCTTTACCACCTCTTTGACTCGCCAGTCTCCGGTGGCGCCCAGGATAGCCTGGACCTGCTGCAGTCCGACCTCTGAGCCATAATAGGTAGTTAGCTGTTCCAGCAGGTTTTCAGCGTCTCGCAGGCTACCGGTGGCACTCTTAGCGATAAGCCGTAATGCCTCTGGCTCCATATCAATGCCTTCCTGGCTACAAATGCGGGTGAGTTTGGAGACTATGTCGGCCTGGGAGATGCGCCGGAAATCGAAACGCTGGCACCGTGACGAAATGGTGGGTAGGACTTTATGGGCTTCGGTAGTAGCCAGAATAAAAATAACGTGTGGTGGTGGTTCCTCAAGCGTCTTCAACAGGGCGTTGGAGGCTTCTTTAGTCAGCATATGAACTTCATCTATAATATAGACTTTATAACGGGCTTGGTTAGGCGCATAGTTGACCCGGGCACGAAGGTCTCGGATTTCGTCAATGCCACGGTTGCTGGCAGCATCAATTTCTATGACATCCAGAGCCCTGCCCTCGCTTATTGCCTGGCACATAGGGCAAGCATTACACGGTTCACCCTTACCATTGGTCAGGCAATTTACTGCCTTAGCCAGGATGCGGCCAGTGGTGGTCTTGCCTGTTCCTCGTGGACCACAAAAAAGGTAGGCGTGAGATACACGATCACTATTGAGGGCATTACGTAGTGTCTGGGTTACCTGTTCCTGACCAACTACCTCGGCTAAGCTTTGAGGACGCCACTTACGATAAAAAACTTGAGAAGCCATCTTCAGTTGCTTCTATTATACTCTATATTATCTGGTTTCCCAAGGTTTTGGGACTAAATAAGTATTGAATTTTGGGATGACCCTCTTAAAATAAATACCCCTCTTCACCGGAAGAGGGGTATAGGAAACTGAGCCAGTAAGCGTGGTTTGAAATGGCTCGGACTGGCTAGTTATAATAACGAGGGTATATCTTGTGAAGCATCTTCTATTTCTTTAAGTTTGCCCTTTATTTCTTCCTGCCTCTGTTTAACCTCGGAGATAAAGCCAGCCGATTTATTATAGTAGTCCTTGACCTTGTCCACAGTGTTGAGTTCCGACAGGATTACAGCTACATCCAGAACCCCTCTTTCTCGGGGGTAATCGCCATTTCTTATTGTAGCCTCTGGGGCTATGTCTCTTAGATAGTCTCCCAGCTCCTTGATTAAGTCCATATTCATTTCTTTAGCTGGTGCCGAAAGGAGGTATAGGGCTCTGCCGGCATCCTTGGGGTTACACCTGAGTGACAGCTCACTTATGGCTTCATCCATGGCTTGGATTCCCTTGTGGGTTTCGGTGCTTTTTTGCCTGAAGTTGCGCTTTCGCTCAAAGGGAAGGGTGATTAGCGGTAGCGGTGATTTACCATAACCTATTACTGTCCATCCTACCAAAGTCTGTATTATGTCTCCGGCATCAAGCATCCTGGCCCCGATGTGCTTTGGCTTTTTCTCCTCACCGGCGCAGAGTAAGTTGTAGAATGGTTCCACCATTAGGGCATTTATTTTGGCCAGGTTGTTTCTAAGTGAGAAGTCCTTTCTAACATACCTTTGATTGTCAACCAGAATTATGGCATCAGCCACTGCGTTAACTGATTTAAGGCATACCGCTGAGTTATAGATAGTTCTTTCCTCGGTAGTCTCTTCGTGCTCAAAGGGAAGGACAATAAGATTGTATACCGGTTTATCCATGTAGCGCTCTTTTATGAGTTGCGTTATTATTGGTATTCCCCCCGAGCCGGTGCCACCGGCGGAAGAGGCGATTAGTAAGAAGGCATCTGACTCAAAGAAACGCCGGGCGCTTCTTATAGCATCGATGATCTTGTCGCCGTCCTCGTTGGCTATCTCAGCCCCCAGTTCATTTATCTTACCTACGCCGTGACCGCTAGTCTTCCGACCCCCAATGAGGATTCGGTGCTGGTAATCAGACCTTATGGTGGTTAGCCCGCTTAAATCGGCAGCATCGGTGTTTACGGCGAAAGCACCAGTAACTATCTCAATCCCACGATAACTACGCGCCCTTCTATTTAGTCGGGCAAACTCATCGGCAATTCTGCCACCGCATTGTCCGAAACCTATGACTACTAATTTCATTTCTCACCCCATTATTAAGAATTTCATTATTTTAGGCATATTTATAGAATAATGTCAATTACTATATATTTTTTTATCTTTAACCGGGTTTGTATTGCAAAACTAAATAGCCTATCATAAAATAGAAGATACGGCCAGAATGTTAAACTTTTAGTTGGGAGGCTAAATAAGATTTTTAAAGTATGGGAGGGTTATTAAGAGCTATGGAAAACGATACTGAGGCGGTTGAGGAAGCAGCAGCTAGGGCTGAGATACTAAGTAAGTCAGCCAAGGGAGCAGCTGAGGCATCAAAAAGCGCAGCTCAAGAAGCAATAGCCAGGGCTGAGGGAATAGGTAAGTCAGCCAGGAAAGTGGCAGAGCAAGCCCAAAAAGCCTCTCAGAAGGCGGTGGGCAAGGCTGAGAAAGTAAGCAAGGAGGCTAAGGAGCTTGCTGAAGCATCATCAAGGGCATCTGGGGAGGCGATAGCCAGAGCTGAGGAAGCAGTCAGGCGGGCTAAGGAAGCGATTGAGGTTTTAACCCGAACCTTTGAAGAATCGGCGGCTAAAACTGAGAAGACGGTCAAGGCGGTTAAGGAAGCTGCGGCGGCGTCAATAAAGGAGTCTGCGGCCGCGGTAAGACGGGCTGAGAAAACAGGCACATTGGCTGAGGAGATGGCTGAGGAAGCTAAAAGAGTATCTCAGGAAGCGGCATCCAGGGTGCAAGAGATGAGCAAATCAGCTAAGAAAGCCGCTGAGGAGGCAACCAAAGCCTCTCGGAAAGCAGTGGAAAGGGCTAACAAGATAAGCAAGGTACTTGAGGAGTCCATTGCGGCATCAGCCAAGACCTTTGATAGGGTGATAACCCAGGCGGAAGAAACAGCTAAATGGTCTAGAGAGACCGTTGAGACGGCGGTTGGGACCTTTGAGGAGGCTATAGTCGGTGCTGAGGGAGTGCGTGAGGAGTCAAAGAAGGCTGCTGAGTCGGTGAGGCAGGCTTCGCAGGCAGCGGCAGCCAGGGCTGAGGAAATAAGCCGGGAGATTCGGGAGGCAGTTAAGGCGGCGACTAAGATGTCTCAGGAAGCGGTAAGGACGGTGGAGGAGACAGGTAAGTCGACTAAGGAGGTTACTGAGGCGGCGATAAATGAATCTCAGAAGGTGGTTGAGGAAGCCACCAGAGTGTCTCATGAAGCGATAGCCAGGGCTGAGGCAGTAGCTAAAGAGTCTAAGGAGGCGGCTGAAGCGGTTAAAAGGGAGGCCAGGGCGGCAGCTGAGGCGGCGATAGGAGCGTTTGAGTCGGCGATAAGCCAGGCTGGAGGAACACGTAAAGTGGTTGAGGAGGCGGTTGAGGAAGCCACCAGAGTGTCTCAGGAAGCGATGGCTAGGGCTGAGGCAGTAGCTAAAGAATCTAGGGAGATGGCTGAGGAAGCCAGAATGGTATCTCAGGAAGCGGCATCCAGGGTGCAAGAGATAAGCAAATCAGCTAAGAAGGCCGCCGGGGAGGCAGCTAAAGCCTCTCGGCAAGCGGTGGAGAGGGCTGAGAAGATAAGTGAGGCACTTGAAGAGTCCACGGCGGCATTAACCAAGACCCTTGATAGGGCGATAATCCGGGCGGAAGAAACAACTAAATGGTCTCAAGAGACCGTTGAGACGGCGGCTGGAACCTTTGAGAAGGCTGTAGTTGGTGCTGAGGGAGTGCGTGAGGAGTCAAAGAAGGCTGCTGAGTCGATAAGGCAGGCTTCGCAGGCAGCGATAGCCAGGGCTGAGGAAATAAGCCAGGAGATTCGGGAGGCGGTTGAGGAAGCCAGCAGAGTATATCAGGAAGCGGTAAGCCGGGTGGAGGAGACAGGTAAGTCGGCTAAGGAGGTTACTGAGACGGCGATAAAGGAATCTCAGAAAGCGGTTGAGGAAGCCACCAGAGTATCTCAGGAAGCGATAGCCAGCGCTGAGGCAGTAGGTAAAGAGTCTAAGGAGGCGGCTGAAGCGGCTAAAAGGGAGGCCAAGGCGGCGGCTGAGGCGGCGAGAAAAGCAGCCAAGGCGGCAGCTGAGTCATCAATAAGAGCATTTGAGTTGGCGATAAGCCAGGCTGAAGGAACACGTAAAGTGGTTGAGGAGGCGGTTGAGGAAGCAATAAGCCACGCTGAGGAAACAGGTGAGTTGGCTGAGGAGGTTGCTGAGGAAGCGATAAGCCGGGCTAAGGAAACAGGTGGGGAAGTTAAATCCCGTTTGGAGTTTCTAGCCAGAATGTATGCGGCTAATAAAGCCAAACAAGTCGAGGAGACCGGAGAAGAAACCCCCAAAAATAAACAAGCCAAGATAAAGGGAAAGACGGAAGACGGATAGGTAGCTGAGGAGACGGGATAAGACACCGAGTCTAAGAGACTGAAACGTTGTTTCTGACTAGCTTATTTGATTAATTATAGTAACGAGGGTATATCTTTAAAGGCTTCCCCAAGGTCTCTATGTTCGACCTCTATTCCTTGCCTTTTCTTTTTAAGAGCGGTGACGAGTTCAATCGTTTGGGTGAAGTAGTTTACAATTTTACTCACACCGCTAAGCTCAGAGAGGATTACAGTAACATGGATTGCGCTATCCCCCCTGGGGTAATCGCCAGTCCTTATTATAGCCTCGGGAGCTATACGCTTCAGATGGGCTCCGAGGTCTCTAACCAGGTTCATATCCATTTCCTTAGGTGATGCCGACAGGAGATATAGTCCTCTGCCTGCATCCTTGGGGTTGCACTGGAGTGATAACTCGCTTAGGGCATTGTCCATTACTTGAGCTCCCCTTTGGCTTTCAGTCATCTTGTCCCTGAAATCAAAGGGGTTTTTGATTCGTGCTTTTTGTGATTTGCTATAGCCTATCACTGTCCACCCGGCTAGAGTCTGTATTATATCCCCACCATCAAGTATCCTTGACCCAATGTATTGGGGCTTTTTTTCTTCACCGGCGCAAAGTAGATTATAAAATGGCTCAGCTATTAAGGCATTGATTTTAGCCAGGTTGCTTCTAATTGAGAGGTTCTTACTAATATACCTTTGATTATCAATAAGAATTACGGCATCGGCCACTAAGTAAGCAGATTTAAGGCAGGTAGCCGAATTATAGATAGTCCTTCCCTCTACTTCCTCCTCGTGCTGAAAGGGAAGGATAATAAGGTTATATATCGGTTTTTCCATATAGCGCTCTTTTAATTTTTGGGTTACGGCGGCTATTGCCCCTGAGCCAGTGCCACCAGCAGCACCAGCGATCAATAAGAAAGCGTCTGTCTCAGCGAGTCGTTCTGTTGTCTTGATGGCATCTATAATCTTGTCGCTATCTTCTCTGGCTATCTCGGCACCCAGCTCGTTAATTTTGCCGACACCACGACCACCGGTCTTTTGACCCCCGATGAGTATTCTATGCTGGTAATCAGGCCTTATGGTGAGTAGCCCGCTTAAATCGGCAACATCGGTGTTAACAGCGAAGACGCCGGTAATTATATTAATCCCACGCTCAACGCGTGCCCTTATACCTAGCCGGATGAACTCATCGGCAACCCTGCCGCCACATTGCCCAAAACCTATAACCAGTAATTTCATTTTACCCTTCGGTATTAACTCAGCTTTGTTATTTTAATCAAATCCGTGTGAGGATGTCAAACTTATACCGGTGCTCGGGGTATGGTATTGGCTATAACCCTTTATCGGCAATATAGGTCGCCAGGTCGGCTAAGCGGCAGCTATAGCCCCATTCGTTATCATACCAGGTAAGCACCTTTACCATGTTACCACCAATGACCATAGTGCTCGGCGCATCAACAATAGCGCTAGCCGGGTTACCCTTAAAATCCATGCTGACCAGAGGTTCCTGACAGTATTCCAGGATTCCGTTTAAAGGTCCCTCGGCTGCCGCCTGGAAAGCCTGATTCACCTGTTTAACATCAACCTCTCGGGCCAGGTCAGCGACAAAGTCAACAGCCGAGACTATAGCTACTGGAATCCTGAGGGCTAGTCCGTGAAGTCTGCCTTCAAGTTCAGGAATAACCCGGGTTACTGCTTTGGCGGCACCGGTGGTGGTGGGCACAATGTTTATCGCTGCCGCTCGAGCCCGACGCAGGTCGCGGTGGAACATATCCAGAAGCCTCTGGTCGTTGGTATAGGCATGAATGGTGGTCATTAACCCCTTATCCACGCCAAAGCTTTTATGCAATACCTTGACCACGGGGGCAATACAATTGGTAGTGCACGAGGCATTAGATATAATTTTATGCCTGGCTGGGTCATAGTCACCTTCGTTGACGCCAAGGACAATGGTTACGTCTTCGTTGCGTGCCGGGGCGGAAATGATTACCTTCTTGGCATCACCCTGTAGGTGAGCCGCTGCCTTGGTGCCATCGGTAAATAGCCCGGTTGATTCTATTACTATATCTACACCATAGTCTCGCCACGGGATTTTTCCCGGGTCGCGTTCGGCTAACACCGCTATCTTCTTACCATCAACAGTAATTGAATTCTCAGTCGCCTCAACCTTGCCCGGGTACTGACCGTAGATGCTGTCCCATTTTAGTAGGTGGGCATTGGTCTTAGGGTCGGTGAGGTCATTAATCGCTGTTACCTCAAGTTTACCATTATGGTATTGGTTAATTGACCTGAAGGTTAATCTGCCTATCCGACCAAAACCGTTAATGCCAATTCTGGTTGTCATTTTTACCTCCTTTTTAAGTTGTGGAACGCCCCTATGCCGGCAAATTGAGCCTTTTCCCCTAGCTCGTCTTCTATTTTGAGCAGACGGTTATACTTGGCCACGCGCTCGGAACGGCAGGGGGCGCCAGCTTTAATCAGACCGGTATTTAACCCCACAGCTAGGTCAGCTATAGTGGTATCTTCGGTCTCGCCTGAGCGGTGACTTACTATTGCCGTCCAGCCTACCTGTTGTGCCCGCTGAATAGCCGCCATGGTTTCGGTCAGGGTGCCAATTTGATTGGGTTTGATAAGAATGGAATTTGACGCCTTTAATTTGATGCCCTGATTGAGGCGGCTGACATTGGTAGCATAGAGGTCATCACCGACAACTTGGACTTTATTGCCCAATTTTTGAGTCAGGAGCTGCCAGCCATCCCAATCGTCCTCAGCCATTCCGTCCTCAATGCTAATAAGGGGATAGCTTGATGCCCATTTGATGTAATAATCAACCATTTCCTGGCTGCTGAATGAAGCACCTTCCTGGGTCAGGATATATTTACCATCTTTATAGAATTCGCTGGCGGCCGGGTCTAGGGCAATAAAACAGTCCTTACCCGGTTTGTAACCGGCTTTTTCAATAGCGACTAGGACTGCCTCTATTGCCTGTTTATTTGAGGGTAGCGGGGGGGCAAATCCCCCTTCGTCGCCGACATTGGTAGCCAGCCCTTTATCCTTGAGCACCCGTTTCAGGCTGTGGTAGACCTCGGTGCTCATTTGAAGGGCGTGACCGAAGTTCCTGGCTCCAACCGGCACTACCATAAATTCCTGGAAATCTGTTGAACCGGCAGCATGCTTGCCGCCATTTAAGATATTGAGCATCGGTACCGGTAGGGTATAGGTGGCTACTTTACCCAGGTAGCGGTATAGCGGTATATCAAGCCGGTTAGCGGCAGCGTGAGCCACGGCTAATGATGTTCCCAGAATGGCGTTAGCCCCGAGGCGTGATTTATTGGCGGTGCCATCAAGCTCTATTAGTTTGTGGTCAATAGCTGCTTGGTCGGCAGCCGGCATCCCGATTATAGCCGACGCAATCTGTTGATTAACATTGGCTACTGCTTGCAGGACGCCCAGTCCGTTAAACCTGGACTTATCTCCGTCCCGGAGCTCCACTGCCTCATACTTGCCAGTACTGGCACCGGAGGGTACCGCCGCCCAACCTGTTATGCCATCAACTAGCCCTACCTTGACCTCTAGGGTAGGATTGCCCCTGGAATCTAGGATTTCCCTGGCTTTAACCTTCTCAATAGTTGACACTTTCTTCTGACCTTGAGGTTATTAGTTTATAGCTAAGTTAAGGGCTTTATTTACTGCCTCAGCAGGGCTTTGAGCTGTGATAATTGAATTATCCTGCTGGCTATTTCTGGATAGTGCCCAGGTATTTAAACCGATAACCGGGATGCCGCTTTGCAAAGCGTGGCTTATTTCAGAAAGGGTACCATAGTTGCCGCCAATGGCGATAACGGCTTGGGCTGATTTAACCACAGCCACATTTCTGGCGTAGCCTATCCCGGTAACGATGGGAATTTGAACATAGGGGTTAGCCGCCTGACGGTTATCCCCGGGGAGAATGCCGATGGTTACCCCGCCCTCAGAACTGGCGCCTTTACAGGCTGCCTCCATCACCCCGCCCAAGCCGCCGCAGACCAAGATAGCCCCTTGTTTGGCTAGCCCACGACCTACCTCCTTAGCCAACCGGGCTTCCTCTGACGAAGGTTGACTACCACCAATAACAGCAATAAATTTCTGGTTACTTATCACTCCACCAACCTCTCTTTTAGATGGTATATGGATTATAGATTATAGCACCTAAGCTTAAATTCTAGCAATTAACTGGTTATAAGATTATATAGTAACCCTATCCCCTGTATCCCCTTCCCCTTCTTAAGGGGAAGGGGAAGAGAATGTTTTAGAGGGGCTATGCCCCTCTAAAACTCCCGCTTACATATCTAGAATTATTCTTCATCCTCAAATAAAGGGCACTTATTTGGGGTAGTTTGAAGGGGCTAACGCCCCTTCATTAAAATAATCATTCCCCCTCTCCTTTTAAGGAGAGGGGGATAAAGCGGGTTCCCTGAAAAATCAAAGATTTTTTAGGGTGCATAAAGGGGGTGAGGTTAATAAATTCTAGTTATATTTGTTCATAGCTGCCACTAGCCCTTGGCTGAGGAGGCAATAAATAGCTTCACTCGCCCTGGGTATGACTTGGGCTATAATCTGTTTTTCTTCGGGGGTGAGATTACTAAGTACATAAGCCACAATATCAGCCTCGCTGGTTGGAGCCAAGCCTTCGGTAGTTGGTCGTCCAATACCTACCCGAAGCCGAGTGAAATCCTGGCTTCCCAGGCAAGAGATGATAGAGTCAATCCCTTTGTGTCCGCCAGAGCTACTACCGTGGCGGAGGCGAATTTTGCCCAGGGGGAGGTCAAGGTCATCATGGATAACTAGAAGGTCATTGAGGTTGATATTAAATTTCTTCATCAGTCGGCTAACTGACTGACCGCTTAGGTTCATGTAGGTCTGGGGTCTGGCTAAGAGCACTTTGTTGCCAGCTACCTTGCCGGTGCCAACTCGGGCTTTTCCCTGCTTTCTATCAAATCGGATGCCCTGTGTCCTGGCAAAATGGTTAAGGCAGACAAATCCTACATTATGGCGGTTGTGGGCGTAACCTCGCCCCGGATTACCTAGTCCTACAATTAATTTCATTAAGACTACTTCCTACCTCACCCCCTGTATCCCCCTCTCATTCAAAGGAGAGGGGGAGTATAGGATTTGAAGGGGCGAAGCCCCTTCAATCTACCCTTGATAAATTTCATTTCCCTAGAAGCTGGAGAAGCTCTGCTTCGGTGAGCTGTTTGGTGCCTAGAGCTTGGGCATGGGCTAGTTTTGAGCCGGGCTCGGCGCCGACGACAAGGTATGTAGTCTTCTTGGTAATGTCGCTTTTGGCGGTGCCACCGAGGGCTTTTATCCGTGCCTCTGCCTCCTGCCGGCTAAATGTTTCTAGCCTGCCGGTGATGACAAATTCCATACCTGCCAGAGGCAATTCTTCCAACTTGCCTCTTTTTGCTTTCGGGTTAACCCCTGCCTTTTTCAGTCTCTCAATAATACGATGATTCTCTTCCGCCTTAAAGAAGCCGACTATGCTGTCGGCAATCTTGGGACCAACAGTGGGAATGGATAAGAGTTCGTCCTTGTGGGCATTTTGCAGTCTATCTATGCTGCCGAAGTGTTTGGCTAGGATTTCTGCCATTTCTTCACCGATATGACGTATGCCCAGGGCAAAGATAAGCCTCGGTAGCGGCGTCTCTTTACTCTTTTCAATAGCCTCAAGTATATTATTTACGCTCTTCTCAGCCATTCTCTCCAGCTTTAGGAGCTGCTCCCTTTTCTCTTTAAGGTAGTATAGGTCAGCCACATTCTTGACCAGTCCCTCTTTGAGCAGCACTGCGCTTTGTGATTCGCCTATGCCTCTGATATCCATACCTCCCCGGGAGACAAAGTGCTCCAGCCGTTCGTGGACTTGAGCCGGACAGGCAGCGTTGGAGCAGTAGTACATTACCTCGCCTTCGGGTTTAATCACCTCAGCCCCGCATACCGGGCAATATGATGGCATAGTAAATATTTTTTCCTGCCCGGTGCGCTTACCGATGATTGGTCCCACCACCTCAGGTATCACCTCGCCTGCCCGCTGGACAATAACGGTATCGCCAATACGGATGTCCTTGCGTCTGATGTCATCCTCGTTGTGAAGGGCAGCGGTTCGGATGGTGACACCACCTACAGAAACCGGTGGCTCCAAGACGGCGTAGGGGTTAAGGGTACCGGTTCTACCAATACTGATTTTTATTTCCTTCAGGTAGCCGGTACCTTGAACCGCCGGGAACTTATAGGCTATCGCCCATCGTGGTTCGTGACCAATGCTTCCCAACTGCCTTTGTAGCTCAAGCGAGTCTACTTTGACCACGATGCCATCGGCTTCATAGGGCAGGCTTTCCCTTCTCTCTACCCAACTCTGGTGATATTGTTCAACCTGGTCAATGGTGGCAAATAGACTATTATTAGGGTTTACCTTAAAGCCCAGGGACTTGAGATATTCCATAGTTTCCCAGTGGGTTGGGGGGGGTGCCTTGCCCTCGGCATAACCCAGCATATAGATATATATATCCAGTGGGCGTTTAGCCGTAATGCGGGGGTCAAGCTGACGCACCGAGCCGGCGGCGGCATTTCTGGGGTTAGCAAACAGGGGCAGCCCTTCCTCAGCCCGCTCTTGGTTTAACTTCTCAAAGCCGGCTTTGGGCAGAAAGACCTCGCCCCGCACCTCAAACCGGGGTGGGGCCTCTTTGGGTACGGAAAGCGGGATGCTCCTGATAGTTCGCAGGTTCTGGGTGATATTTTCACCACGGAAGCCGTCACCGCGGGTAGCCCCGGTAGTTAACCGACCGTTAACATAGGTCAGGGCTACCGCCAACCCGTCAATCTTATGCTCGCAGACAAATTTAAACTGCTGGTCAGCTACCAGCTTTGAGGCTCGTGTATACCAGGCTAGTAGCTCCTCCTGGGAGAAGGCATTGCCCAGGGATAGCAGGGGCCGGGGGTGTTCGACCACACCAAAGGCTTCTACCGGGGCGGCGCCAACCCGCTGGGTAGGTGAGTCGGGGGTCAGGAACTGAGGGTACTCCTCCTCCAGCTGCTTCAGTTCCTGCATTAACAAATCGTACTCGGCGTCGCTAATCTCAGGGCTATCCAGCACATAATAGCGATAGTTATGGTGGTTAATCGTCGTCCTTAGCTGGTCTATTTTTTCTTTTATCTGGGCCAGGTCTTTCATCAAATGCCTTTGGTGTGGCTATTTTTAGAAATTATAACACATAATCCCATTGTTGCTCACTTGCGCCTTATCGGCGGCATACAGTAAACTAGGGTGATTAAGAATCACCTTGCCCTGGATTCAATTAGAAAAGGATTAGGTAAGCATGGCTGAGGTTCGCCCCTTTCAGGGTGTGCGTTATAATCAACAGTTAGTTACCGACCTGTCATCGGTTATCTGTCCCCCTTATGACATTATTACCCCACAGGTAGAGCCAGAGCTTTATCATCAAAGTGAGTATAACTTTGTCCGATTGGAGCACGGCCGGCAGTTACCGCAGGATACAATTGTAGACAACAGGTACACTCGTTCCGCAGCTACTCTGGAAGAGTGGCTGAAGCTGGGTGTGCTTAAGATTGATGAGGCGCCAGCCATTTATCTCCACGACCACTATTTTAAGCACCAGGAAAAGCAATATAGACGCCGGGGCATAATCGTCTGCGTTAGGCTGGAGGAATGGGATGAGATGGTGATTCGCCCCCATGAAGGCACGTTAGTCGAGCCCGGGAATGACCGCCTGAGCCTATTATGGGCGCTCCAAACCAATACTAGCCCAATTCTAGCTCTGTATGAAGACCAGGGAAAGCGCATCTCCTCGTTGTTGGCTCGGGAGGAGCCAGGCCAGCCGATAATTAGTCTGAGCACGGCTAACGGAGAGAGTCACCGTATTTGGTCTATCACTGAGCCTGAGGTTATAAACCAGATAGGCGCTAACCTGGCTCACCAGCCGCTTTATATTGCTGATGGGCATCACCGCTATGAGAGTGCTCTTACCCATCAGCGGGAAAGACAGGTCTGTTCCTCATTAGTATCAGGGGATGAGGGGTTTAATTTTGTGATGATGACGCTGGTAAGCTTTGCCGACCCGGGGCTTATTATTCTACCGCCCCACCGGCTGGTTCGTGGTATGTCCAAAGAAAGCTTGAATGAGCTGCCGGCTAAGTTGAGGTCGTTCTTTGAGGTGGAAGAGTTGCCCCTAAGTATGCCCGGTATCTGGCAGGAGGTTGACGATTTACTGGCTGGGCAGGATACAGACCAGGTTAGTTTAATCCTTTTTGGCTTAGCCCCGGAGCACCTTTATTTACTACGGTTGCGCGACTTCGCCGCTACCAGCCAGATGATGCCTTACTTTCACGGTGAGCTATATAAGAGATTAGATGTTAGTATTCTTGACCATATTATACTGGAGAAGTTGCTGGGGCTGAGCGGCGGTAGAGAGGAAGCATTTCTTGACTATAGTTATGATAAGCTGGATGCGGTAAACAGGGTATTAAACCGGGAATACCAGCTAGCCTTTCTATTAAGTCCGGTTAAGGCAGAAGTGGTTAAAGCCATTGCTGATGTCGGTGACAGGATGCCCAGGAAATCAACCTACTTTTACCCCAAAGTACCAGCTGGATTGGTTTTCCATCGGTTAGTGTAAGTGGCTCTAACCTTCCCACTACAGCTTTATCAGTTTGGCGGTGTAGACATCGGGGATGGAGAGTATTTGCCGGAGGTGCTCTTCCAACAGGGGTTCATCTAGGGCTAATACCATTAGGGCTTGACCCCTGGGCTTAAGGCGGCCAACATGCATGGAACTGATATTGACATCGGCATCACCGGTTACCTTGCTTACAGCGCTGATGAGACCGGGACGGTCTCGGTGGTCACTGAACAGGAAGTAACCCCCGGTGGGCACAATATCAAGCCAGTAGTTATTAACCCGGACAATGTGTGATTCCCCACGTATTACCGTTCCGGCCACAATAGTAACCCCGGCGCTGGTGGTGGCCTGGATAGTAATCAGGCTGGCATAGTTTTCACAGGTAGCTTCCTTCTGTTCCACCACGGTTAGACCACGCCGAGCCGCCACTATATTAGCATTGACCAGGTTAATTCGTTCTTCACTTATCTCCTCAAGTAATCCGCCCAGGACCGATGCCTTGAGAGCATTAGTGTCATAATTAGAAATCTCACCCTCATATCTAATCTGGATGGCATTCATTTGCCCCTCAGCCAGTTGGCTGACCAGTTTACCAGCTATGGCCGCCAACTTTATGAAGGGTGCCAGTATCGGCAGAGTTTCAGCCGCGACAAAGGGAGCATTAACCGAATATCTGGCTGGCTGTCCTTTAAATACGGCAATAATCTGGTTGGCGACATCCTTGGCTACCATAGCCTGGGCTTCAGTGGTGGAAGCGCCTAAATGGGGGGTAACAATGACGTTATCATTGTCAAAAAGGACGCTCTGGGTAGTTGGTTCGGTAGGGAAGACATCAATGGCAGCCCCAGCCACTCTCTTCTCCTTTATTGCCCTGGCTAGAGCCTGTTCGTCAATTAAGTCACCCCGGGCGGTGTTAATAATACGAGCTGTTGGTTTGACTAAAGATAGTTCTTTGGCTCCGATTAGTCTCTTGGTTGATTTGGTTAATGGCAGGTGGAGGGTGATAAAGTCCGATTCTTGGAGTAACTGCTCTAAAGAAACCAGCTCTACCTGCAGGTTATGGGCGTGGTCGACAGAGATGAAGGGGTCGTGGGCGATAAGCTTCATTTCCAGACCTCGAGCCCGTTTGGCTACCTCTGACCCCACGTTGCCCAAGCCGATAATACCTAATGTTTTATTTCTGACCTCGATACCCATGAAGTCAGTTCGTCGCCATATCCCAGATTTGAGCGTGGCGCTAGCCTGAGGGATGTGGCGGGCTAAGGCGAGCATAAGGGCAATGGTATGCTCGGCAGCCGAGATAGTGTTGCCGGTAGGAGCGTGAACTATCACAATGCCACGTCGGGTGGCTTCTTCTACATCAATGTTGTCTACGCTAACCCCGGCTCGGGCGATGACCTGTAATTTTTCCCCGGCTTGTATCATCTTAGCTGAGACCCGGGTCTGACTGCGCACCACCAGTGCCTCATAATCGCCAATTATGGATATGATTTCCTCTGGCTCTAGCTTTAGCTTAATATCCACCTGGGCATAGCTACGCAGAATATCTATTCCCTCATCAGAGATAGGCTCAGCAATTAAAACCTTCATTTTAACTAACTCCTGAATCCAGCCTGTGGTAGTACTACCTTCAGTGCCGATATTACGGTTTCAATATCGCTTTCCGTCACCCAGCCCAGGTGACCGATGCGGAATATTTTGCCGTCTAATCTCTGCTGTCCGCCACCGAGCGCAATCTGGTGTTCCTCTCTTAAGAGCTTGAGCATCTTTTTGGTGTCAAGCCCATCCGAAGTAGCTACGGCAGTAACGGTATTGGAGGCGTAGTTTTCGTCGGCAAAAAGGGACAGCCCTAGTGATTTTACCCCAGCTCGGGCGGCGTTACCCACCTGAGCATGCCGGGCTATGATGTTAGGCAAGCCTTCCTTGAGCATCATTTCTAGTGATACCTCCAGGGCAAATATGGTGGACAGGGCTGGTGTCCACGGCGTTTGCCCCTTTTCTAAGTAGCTCTTGGCGTGGGCAAAGTCCCAGTAGAAGCGAGGCATCTTAGCTTTGGCGTAAGCCTGCCAGGCTTCTGGGCTGACACTGACCATAGCCAGACCGGGGGGAGCCATCCATCCCTTCTGGGAACCGGTAACGGTAACATCGCAGTGCCAGTCATCTACTGGTAAATTAATTGAGCCCAGACTGCTTATGGCATCAACCAGCAGTAGTTTATCAAATTCCTTGACTACCGAGTTAATTGAAGCCAGGTCATTGGTAACGCCGGTAGAGGTTTCATTATGGGTGACCAGCACCGCTTTGATTTTGGGTTCGGTGCTGAGAGCCTGGCGCACGGCGTCAACATCAGCGGCTTTACCCCACTCAAAGCGAAGCGGGATTACCTCAGCTCCAAATTGCTGGGCGATGGTGGCAAAGCGTTCGCCGAAGGCACCAATAGATACCGATAATATTTTATCACCCGGGGATAGGGTATTAACGATAGCCGTTTCTAAACCGCCGGTTCCTGAACTGGTAAGCAGAAAAACATCGCCTTTAGTCTGAAACAACCGCTTTAGATTAGCCGTTACCTTATTCAGTATCTGCCCAAATTCTTCACCCCGGTGATTTATCATCTGCTTGGTCATTGCCTGAAGCACCTCGCTAGGGCAAGGGGTGGGTCCTGGAATGCGTAAATGTTCCATCTGTCTCCTCTATTCTGTTAGTGTATCAGTATTTATCACTTTAGCAAAGCGGCGCTTACTAGTTTGTATCATAATTATCATCAAACAAGTTTCACCCAATGGCGAGGCCCTACCTTAATTATGCTACCTATTTTGATATTACTATTTGTCTCATAAATTGTCTTGCCATCTATGTGAACAGCCTCTTGTTCTATAAGACGCTTAGCATCACTGCGACTTTTAGCTAAACCTATCTCACATAACAGCAGAGGAACTGATATAATCCACTCCTCAGTCTTAGGCTTGCCGACCTCTCTAATGCTACCCAATAATCCCTCCTCTTTAAATGAGCGAGCTTTTATTCTTTGTAGTAATTCTTCAGTTATCTCTACTTGTGGTGTTTCTTCTGGCACTTGCCTTTTTTGAAACACTTTAGCGAAGTGCTCCTCAGCGTCGGTGGCTGCCTTTTGACTGTAGAGCTGGGTCACAATCTCCCCGGCCAGTCGCTTCTTTAACGTCATAGGATTAACGGTCTGACGGCTAAGCCCCTGCTTGAACTCCTCCAGTTCCTGGTCAGGAACATCGGTTACTAATTCAAAGTAGTGCAGGATAAGGCTGTCAGGAATAGACATCACCTTGCCGTATATCTCATCAGGTGGTTCAGTGATACCGATATAGTTACCCAGGCTCTTGCTCATCTTTTGACTACCGTCGGTGCCGATGAGGAGGGGGGCTAAAAAGACCTGCTGGGGAGGCTGTCCGGCAATGGATTGAAGCTCCCTGCCCACCAGCAGGTTAAACTTCTGGTCGGTGCCGCCGAATTCAACATCGGCCTTGATAGCTACTGAGTCATAGGCTTGGAGCAAGGGGTAGAGCAGTTCGGTCACGGCGATGGGTCGTCCGGCACTATATCTATTGCTAAAGTCCTCTCTAGCCAGTAGCTGGGCTACGGTAAACTTACTGGTAAGCTGAATGATATCGCTGAGGGTAAATTTACCAAACCACTCACTCTGCCACCTGACCTCGGTTCGCTTCTTATCAACTACCTTGAAGAACTGCTTCATATAGGTTTCGGCATTAGCCTGGACCTGTTCTTTAGACAGCATCGGTCGGGTAGTTGAGGCACCACTTGGGTCACCAATTTGAGCTGTCCAATCACCAACGATGAGAATAACCTGATGCCCCAAATCCTGGAATTGACGTAGCTTTCTCAGGGTTACCACATGACCCAGATGGATGTCGGGAAAACTGGGGTCAAAACCCTCTTTTAGCCGTAGTTGTTTGCCCGAGCCTAGCAGCTTCATCATCTCTGCCTCAATTATAATTTCAGCTACCCCTCGCTTTAGCAAATAACTAATATCCTGGCTGCTCATAACTTTTCTAGCGGTGTCCATACTTAGCCTCTACCTTGGGAGTTTAGTATCGCTCTGCCTCGTTTTACATCCTCGGTTATTTGTTTCTTTAGTTCCTCGGCGGTGTCAAATTGTTTCTCACCGCGGAGCCGCTCCATAATATCAATTTTTAGCTCGCGCCCATACAGGTTACTATGATAGTCAAGGACATAGACCTCTACCACACGCTGGCTACCACCGAAGGTAGGTTGTGGGCCAATATTGGTCATTGATTGATAGGCTTGACCATCAATATGGGCCCAGGTAGCATAAACTCCCTCAGCGGGAAGAGCCTGCCCCGGGTCTATATCCAGATTGGCAGTGGGGAAACCCAACTCTACCCCTCGACCCGCCCCGCTGGTTACACGCCCGTTTAGGCTAAAGGGGCGACCTACCAGGGTGAGCACCCTTTTCATATCTCCGTTGGCTAGGGAATTTCTGATGGCGGTGCTGCTTACCAGTTCACCATTTATCATTACCGGGGGTATTACGGTTACACTGAAATTCATAGCTTGTCCCAATGTGCCCAGGGTATTGGTGTTACCTTCTCGGTTTTGACCTAAGACAAAGTCAGGTCCAATTACCAGTCCGCGCATTCTGAGGTATTTCTTTAGTAGACTGACGAATTGACGGGCACTGAGTTGAGCTAACTCAGTGGTGAAGGACAAGGTAAAGATGGCTTCAACGCCCTCATTTTGGAGAAGGTTGCTCCTCTGGGTAAGGTCGGTTAAGAATGGTAGCCTGGTCTGAGGTGACAGTACTTCGTGGGGGTGCTGGTTAAAGGTTACCACTCCGCTAAGCAAATTCTGCTCTCTAGCCTGCTCCGTTAGCTGTGACAGCAGGTATTTATGTCCCAGATGAACTCCATCAAAAACACCGATGGTTAGTAGTGTATCTTGCTTAGGTTGTAACTTGGCTAACTCTTTCTCTACTTGCATGATGCTTTCCTCTGAGCAGGATTATCGGTGAAAAGCACAGCCTTAAATAGCCAAGGGATAAAAAAGCTTAGTAATCACCCGGTAGGCTATCATAGCTAGAGCGTTTTAAAAATACTATCATAAGCCAATCTAAGCGTCAATTACGAGTGCGTTTAGCAACCTATCCCCCTGACCCCCTTCCCTTAATAAGGGAAGGGGGGAGTGTAGGTAAGAGAGGGGCGAAGCCCCTCTCTAAAGTCTCTTCCCCCGTGATAGGAATGTATATCCGTATTACGGAGGATCAAAGGGAGGCAGATAACGGGGTCCCCGCAAAAACAAAGTTTTTGTGGGGTAAAGAGCCTCCCTTATATAACCAATTCCCCCTCCCTTGTAAGGGAGGGGGATCAAGGGGGTAGGTTGCTAACGAACAATAAAACAAGATATAGCTTTGGATGCTATTCATTGGTGACATAACTTTGTGCTATACTTAGGCACAGCCAGTGTAGCTCAGGGGTAGAGCAGCGGTTTCGTAAACCGCCGGTCGTCGGTTCGAATCCGACCGCTGGCTCCATCTCAGGTCAGCATCCTCTGCCCCGACTCCTCAAACTGCATTTGTCTCAGGAGTAGCCCATTGCCTGACCCTTACTCGCCGGTAAATTTAGGCTGGCGCCGGTAAGACATTGCGGTAAGCCCCTCATTCAAATCTTTGGTTAGAGAAATATCGGCAGAGGCTGAGGTTTCGATGAATAAGCCTGTCCTTTGGTCAGCTTGAGCACCATAATAAAATGTAGACTTAGCCAGTTTTTGGGCTAATGGAGCGCCACTGGCCAGCCTGCCGGCGATATCATCTACTAGAGCCTCAAATTTGTCCGGCTCGGCGACGTAATTAACTAATCCCCACTCAAGGGCTTTATCGGCCATTACCGGCTCAGCTAACAGCACCATCTCTTTGGCGCGTGTTCCCCCAATCAACCGGCTTAACCGCTGTATACCGCCCCACCCCGGAGTCAGTCCCAGATTCAGCTCGGGAAGACGTAGCCGGGCTGTTTGGTTCATTATCCTTATATCACAGGCAAGGGCAAGCTCCAGACCACCGCCTATGGCTGGCCCATTGATAGCCGCTATTACCGGTCTAGAATAGGTTTCAATTCTGGTAAATACATTATGGCCGGCATTGCTGAAATTCAGTACGTTATTCATCTGCCCGGAGGCGAAGGCGGAGACATCGGCACCACTGCAGAAATTAGCGCCGGCACCGGTGATAACAATACACCGCGCATCAGCCTGCCCCTCAACTTCGTCCAAGGCTTTATCTATCTCCGTTATGAAGTCAAAATTAAGGGCATTGGCACGGTAAGGCCGATTTAGGATTAGCCTGGCTACCTTTGTTTCCCGGTTAACATCAAGCTTGACAAACTCGTATTCCCCCGGTCCGTAGGAGTGAAATCCCTCTCCGGTCTTTCTCCCCAGCTTCCCCTGCGCCACCAGGTCGGTTAATACCGAGGAACACTTGTATCTTTCTTCCTTGTAGGTACTATACAGCCGGTTCAGCTCAGCCACTATCTTATCCAGGCCGGTGCTGTCGGCCATCCTGAGGAGACCTCGGGGGTAGTTAAGCCCGAGGAGTACCGCTGTGTCTATTGCTTCCTTATTGGTGGCTCCCGTTTCAATCAACTTGGCAGCTTCATTGACGGCTGGCGCCAGCAATCTTATCGGGTCGAATTCCACGCCGGCATTCATGGGAATTTCGTTGGTTTTGCCCTCTGACCAATCATAGTATCCCTTGCCCGTCTTTTTCCCGTAGTGACCAGCCTTGAACAATTTTGCCAGAATGGGAGCCGGTCGGTAGCTTTCACCCAGAGTAGAGGCGAAATACTCCATTACGTGGTACTGCACATCTATGGAACCGCCGCCCAAAACATCCTGGAGTTCAAACATACCCATAGGCAGCCCCAGCTTATACTTTATTGCCGAATCTATTTCCAACGCGCTCTTGCCTTCATTTTGGGCCAGTGCCCAATCAGCCTCGTTAGCCATGTTGCAGAAGATTCTGTTGGCGACGAAGCCGGGAACATCTTTGACATGAATTACAGCTCTGCCCATGGCTTTAGCTGCGCGCTCGGCTATCTCAATAGCTTCGTCACTTGTCTTGGCTCCGTGAACAATTTCCAGCAGGGTCATCCGGCTGGGAGGGTTAAAATAGTGCGTGCCCACTACCATTTCCGGCCGCTTGGCAGCCTCAGCAATCTCAGCGATGCTCAAAGAGGAGGTATTGGTTGCCAAAACCGTATCCTCCGGGCATAATGCCGAGACCTCTCTTAATACGCTTTGTTTCAAATCCATTATCTCCGGTATAGCCTCTATGATAAGGTCGGCGTCTTTGACCGTTTCCTTCAGGTCGAGAAGGAAGCTCAGCCGACTCATATTATCCTTCCTGGCCGCCTCGGTTAAACGACCTCTCTGAATCCGCTTGTCATACATTGCTTCGACTGTCTGACGGCCTCGCTCCAGGAATTTCTCCTTAATATCCCTGATTTTTACCTTGTAGCCTGCTTCCGCCGCCAGGGCGCCTATCTGTGCTCCCATAGCCCCGGCTCCGAGGACAGCGATATTTTTTATCTTCTTCATGGGTTACAGCCCCCTCAGTTTAATATAGTTAAGCCGCCTTTTCTACAGGCTCAAAGGCATAATACACCCTGTCGCATATCTTGGTTTCCCTCTTGACCTCTATCGGGTGTGCCGGGACATCAAAGACCACAAACTTGACCTCATCACCTTCTTTAAGCTTGCCTTCGGGACAATTTATTATACGACCCAGTAGATGCTTCAGCGGGCTGTCCTTGCCAAAATCAAGCCAGGCCATGATTAACGGAGGCTCGAAACCAATGGGAGCGCCGGCTTGCGTTTCGGTAAAAGCGACCACTCTGGCCCTCTGCGGCAGGTCTACCCACTCCAGGTCGTCAGACCAGCACTTGGGGCATATCACACCCGGGGGGAAGGCGATATATCCACACTTCTGGCACTTGGTCGTGGTAAACCTGCCTTCCCTGAGGTTATCGTAAAACTGATAGTTCCGATTGAATTCCTGGCATTCTAATGGCCACATATCCATTTCCGAAATGTATCTTCCGTCCAGAGCTGGAGTCCCTTCTATCTGTGCCTTTTGTATATCTGCCATTTCTGTTCCCCTTATCTAAATCCTAATATAGCTTATTCCACCGGCTCCGTCCCGTAGATTACCACCGTATGTTGAGCCGAAGCACCGCTTAAATTGTGCGCCAGGGCAATCTTGGGGTCTTTAACCTGATTTATGGCTCTACCCTGGAGTTGCTTGCACAGCTCGAGAGATTGGCGGGCTCCGGAGGCACCGAAGGGATGTCCACAGCTAATAAGGCCACCATCGGTATTTATCGGGCGTTCACCGTCAATATTGATGGCTCCTGAGGCTACATAATCGCCGCCTTCTCCCTTCTGGCAGAAACCAAGCTCTTCCATCTCTATAATCTGAGATATGGTGAAGCAATCATGGACCTGTGCCACGTCTATATCCTTGGGGCTGACCCGGGCATTTTTGTAAGCTACCTCAGCCGCTTTCTTCAGATGAGGCCACTCGGCCGGGGTTTCGCCGGGCCAACCTGCCGACATACTATGGGTGGCATGCTGACCGGTACCACGGATATAGACCAGCGGCCTGTCCGAGAGGTCTTTGGCTCTTTCTTCTGAGGTAATGATAACAGCGGAAGCACCGTCGGATAGAGGGCAGCAGTCAAATAGAGTAAAGGGGTCAGCGATTAGCCTGGCGCTCAGCGCCTCCTCTATGGTCAGCGTCCTCGGATAAAAGTGTGCGTTGGGATTGGTTGAGCCATAATTGTAATTGGCTACGGAAACATGCGCCATTTGTTCTTTGGTCGTCCCGTAGCGCTTCATATGCATTCTGGCAATCATAGCGAAAAACGGAGGGGGTACCCCTAACCCCATGGCGGAGTCCCAGTCATGGTCATTTACCATTAGTTGTGTATAGTTTGTTTCCCATCTCTGGGGTAGATAAACCTTCTCCGCCCCGGTCACCAGAACTATGTCAGAAATACCGCTTTCTACCAGTCCCTTGGCCACAATAATCCCGGAATTGGAGCCGGCACACAGGGTATCCAGCCTGATACAAATCGACGTTGGCCTTAATCCTAATCTGTGAACCACAAGAGGAGCTGTGTTAAGGGCATTGGAATGCCTCCCCGCCAATGTAGTACAAACGATGAGGCCATCGATATCTGTCGGCTTTAGTGCCGGAATGTCATCGGAGCAGGCTTTGGCTGCCTCCTGAATCATATCAAGTAAATGTGCCTGTCTTACACCGAATTTACTCACTCCCCCGCCAAGTATTACCGCATTCGTCCTCTTTGCCATTTAAACCTCTTCACTTTTCTTTTCGTTTGAGGCATAAATTTCGGGGAAACGCTAGCTGTTACCTCTAGTGAACCAGAGCGCCCATTCTCACCTTTACAGCTTACCACGAAATATAAGCCTGGGCAAACTGTTGCCAGTTAGCCCACAGGTCGTAGCCAATCTGAAATACTATAGCCAGGGCATCATACGCCAATGGGATAGATTTCGGGGACCTTCCCCGTATCAAGGTATTAAACCCTTCCCTCCAAGTCTGCGCGGTACTTTGCTCTCAACTCTCTCTTCAAAATCTTGCCCGCCGGGTTCTTGGGCAGGGAATCAACAAACTCAACCGACTTTGGCGCCTTGTAACCGGCTATGTGTTCTTTGCAGAAGGCAATAAGCTCTTCATCGGTAGTGCTTGCTCCCTGCTTTAAGACCACTACAGCGTGGACCCTCTCGACCCAGTACGGGTCAGGGATGCCAATAACAGCCGCCTCTAGAACGGTGGGATGCCGGTAGAGGACCTCCTCCACCTCTCTGGGGTAGACATTCTCTCCGCCGGAGATAATCAAATCTTTTCTGCGGTCCACAATATAGATATAGCCCTGTTCATCGTAGTATCCCATATCTCCGGTATAGAGCCAGCCGTCCTTGATGCTGGCTTTGGTATCATCCGGCTTATGCCAGTATTCAACCATGATTTGTTTGCTCCGCACTATTATCTCGCCCACTTCACCAGGCTTGACATCATTGCCGGCATTATCCACAATTCTGACCTGCACCCCGATATCCGGCCGGCCAGCCGACATGAGCTTCTTCTGTTCCGCCTCCGGTCTGTCCAGGACATCGTGGTCCTCTTTCGACAGGTGAGAGATAGCCGGCCCACTTTCACTCTGCCCGTAGCCTTGGGCGAAAATAGGGCCGAAAACCTTCATGCCTTTCTTTAATACCTCCAAAGGCATGGGTGAGGCACCATACCACATTAACTTCATTGAGCTGATATCATACTTACCGAGGTCGGGTAGGTTAAGCATCGCTACCAGGTGGGTGGGCACAATGTCCATATGGGTAGCCCGCTCATCCTGGATAATTTGTAGCGTAGTTGCGGGGTCAAAGAATTTTAAGAGAACATTGCACCCCGCGGTGTACAGGGAGGACCGGAAATGGGTATTCCCCGCAATATGGAACAGAGGCGTTATCTGAATACGCTTGTGCCCCGGTTGTAAGCCCATATCTATAGCCAGAGTCTTGGCGTCTTCTATGAAACGACGGTGAGTATATAGGGCACCACGGGGCAGACCGGTAGTGCCACTGGTATAGATGATGCCGACGAGGTCATCCTCGTCTACACAAACATCAGGCTCATGCCCCGGGTGTGATGCCAGCAAGCCACGGTGAGCTATCATGTTAGGGGCAGGACCCTCAAAAGAGATAAAATTTCTAACCTTAGGTAGACGCCGCCTTAAGGAATTGACCACTTCTAATAATTCAGCCCCGACAAAAAGGGTGGTGGCTTCCGAGTAGTTAATAATATGTTCCAGCTCGTTGGCTTGTAACCTGGTATTAAAAGGTGAGGCAATAAATCCTCCCTTCATTGCTGCCCCGTAAACATCGGCATACTCAAGGCAATTCCAGGATAGAATACCAAGTACGTCTCCTTTTCTCACCCCCATTTCATGTAAAGCGTGTACCAGCTTGTTTACTCTGGTATTGAATTCGGAGAAAGTTATCCTTGTATTTCCACACACGAAGGCTTCTTGGTCGGGATACAAGAGCGCATTTCGGCAGATGACATCGGCATAGGTATCTATGTTGTATCGGCATAGTTCTCTTAATATATTCTTGGTTGGCATTCCTTCCCTCCGTCCCATTTACTAACTATTTCTGCTGCTTCTGGTGTTGCCGGTACGCTTTAATCTTTACTCTATAGGGGCAGTTATTCTTAAGGCTGCAGCGGGCGCAGACTTCAGCTCGTGTCCACGTTTTCATTTTTGGCCCTATGCCAATGATCATGGAGATTGATTTACGGGGGATCATTTCTCCTGAAGAGGTCAGGCTCACTCCAATTTCCCGTGCCGGTACCATTTCCAGCAACCGCCACTGCTCGGTAATGGGTAAGCCAGGCATACCCGGATTGACGGGACTGCTCGCCTGATAGCCGCGGGATGATGCCTCCGCCGTTATCAACCTGCAGACTTCTTGCGTTAGCGAGTCCACGGCGGCGCTGCCGATGCCATCCAGAAGTATACCTCGCAAAGGCTCGTCCCGGTCAAAGTACTCTGCTACCTGTTTTTCCAGCCTGGGGCCGATAGTGCCGACGGCAATAGCCAGCTCTTTAGCCTCGGGGAAGGTTGAAGGTAATAATGAGCCGTGCACCACTGAATTACCCTCCAGCGATACCTGCTCACGGCTCATCTCAGTTATCGACTGGATTTCATAGGCCACCGCTGGCTCCAGAAGATGTACCTGCTTCACACTGGCAAGCAGTTCCAGAATGAGGTTTTTTATCCTAGGCCTGATTTTAAAATTTCCCCCCAATCCCTCCCGGCGCAACACTTCCCCGGTCTTCAAACTCAGGGGGATGTCAAGGATTACAGGCATATCTCTCTTCCTCAGGGTCCTGCCGGTACTGGGACATACCATCAGGATAGACCCGGTGCCCAGCCTCTCTTCAACTATTATATTATAATCTCAGCCCGACAAGTAGCTACTTGTATACGCCGTATTCCTTGGTGAAGTCAACTATCGTCTTGAGATTCTCCCACTTTACCTCATCAAAGAACGCCCCATTGGCCATGATATAGCCACCACCTTTGCCGCAGGTATCGATGAGCTTCTTGGCGTGCTCCTTGGCGTCCTGGGGGGTACCTACAGTCAACAAATCCATGGGCATGTTGCCCATTACGCAAGCAATGCCATCCAATGCCTTCTTGGCTTTAGCCATATCGGTCAGGTCGAACAACCATGCCGTCTTGCCTTTAGGTAAGTCCCGGATAACCTCCAGACGCGAGTTATAGCCCCCCTCAGCCCAAAGAAGTGGTACCACTCCCTCATCAATTAAGCCCATGATGACCTTTCTAAGGGTAGGCCAGTAGAATTTTTTGTACTGCTCATCGGAGAGGAAACCATCAGCGCCCTTATGCAGGGGCATAAAAATCAGGGGATTTCCGGCCTGTTTTGCCATGCCTACCCCCGTCTGAATCATGATTGGCGTCATTGCTTCCATGGCCTGGAGGAGCTTATCGGGCTGGCGGTACATATCCAGCATTATCCCTCTAGTTCCCCTGAGGGTGTCGCCAATCACGTCAAAAGGTGCTTTGGTAGGGCCAGCTTGGTGGGCGGGAAATCCTAACTCTGGCATCTCCTTGGAAAAGGAATTGATAACCCCTATCCATTTCACGGCTTCATTCCCGGCTTCCAGAAGAGCCCTGTAGGCGGCTTGAACGGGGGGCGTACCATAGGGTATAAAAGGAAAGCTAACTCCATACATTTCGAATATGCTGGCGCGATGAGGGATCGTCTGGAGGGGCTCCAAGGCTCCGAATATGCGTGATGCCCAGGTGAAGCTTAAGAAATAAAACGGGTCCTGAATAAGGGCATCATATTCATCCGCCTTCATGTATTCGCCTTCAATACACTGGTAGGTGGTTTCAGGTGAGACCCCATGGCCGGGCCACTTGTATAGTTTGAAGTCAAGAATGTCAAGGAACCTTCCCGGGCTAGGCACTTCACAGCCACCGTGCGTATCCGGCTGAAAGTCTATGAAGAATTTTTTCCATGCCACTTTGATTTTGTCGTAGTCATACATGACATCGTGAGGGGTTAACCCGGAATAAAAAGCGGGGGCAAAGCTGGGAATTAGCATGACCGGCACCCGGTCCGGCAATTTCTTCAATTGAATGGCATCTTTTATCCGGGTTGTCCTTTCTTTGTACAGCTTCTCGGCTTCAGGGCTGGCAAACTCTACGCCCTCTGGTGAAATCCACCTTTGAAACAGTGCCTCCTGCTTTTCATCCGATGATAACTCTTCCCGTTGCTTTTCCAGTTTTATTACCTCCTGCCAATTCTCGGCTGAGGATTCTTACCCGGCGCCTGACCATTTTTTAGCCAGGGATACGCCGACCATGGCATCTTTGCCATAGGCATCAGCGCCGGTATACTTCTTTACCTCCTCGGTAATCTGACCACCACCAATCATGACCTTTACCTTGTTTCTCAGACCAGCATCTTTTATGGCTTCTACAGTCTGTTTCATGGAATCATAGGCCAGCGCCAGAAAGCCGCTTAAACCAACAATAGGGGCACCGCTCTCCTTTATCTTGTCGACAAACTTCTGGGCTGGGACATCCACGCCCAGGTCGTAGACCTCAAAACCGTTGACGTCGAGCATGAAGACCACTATGTCCTTGCCGATATCATGTATGTCCCCGGCAACGGTGCCTATGACAACCTTACCCACACGCTTAACCTCCGCTGCCTTGGCTAGCTTGGGCTTAACCATATCGGTTATTTCCTTCAGTATCTCACCGGAGTACACTAGGTCAGGGATGAAATACTGGCTATCGGCAAAACGCTGGCCCACGATTTCCATAGCACGTTGGGCATCGTCAAGGATTTTGAGTGGCTCTTTACCAGCATTGAGCCTATCTTCAACAATTTTAAGAGCTTCTTTTTCCTTCAAATCGGCTAATGTGCTAACCAGATCTTCAGCTATGTTCCTTGCCCTCCTTAACCTATCTTAATCGGTATTATAAGTCGCTAGCGTTAGTACATTCACCTCATCGGGTATCCCCTTATTATATCGCCGTATCCCGGAGATATTAAAGTCATAATATCTGTTCAAATGTAGCACGACATATGCCGAATTGCAATATATTAGGCTGAGTTTGTTCAAAGTTTGTTTATAATATATAATTCTTGGGGCGGAAAACAGAAATGGAGGTAGGCCAGTTATGGTTAAGCTCAAGCATACCAAAGAGGAGATTATTAAGAAGGCAGATGAGTTGGCGGTAGAATATGAAGCCAAATACAAGGGCTGTGGTCAGTCTACGTTTTTGGCAATAGTTGATGCTCTAAGGTGGGGCGGCTTGGAACTTATCCCCGAGGATGTGGAAGAGAGGCTTTTCCCCGGGATATGCGTTCTGAGTGCTGGCGTTGGCATGACCGGAGATGGTACCTGTGGTGCTGTAGCCAGCAGCGCTTTGGCGATTGGCCTGGCTCTGGGAACTCCTCGGGAGGGTCAGGATGACAGCACTTTGCGTAGGGCTTGTGCCACCATTCGCAATACTATTCTGGATAAGTATTACCAGGAATATAGGTCTATACTCTGCAAGGATGTACAGAGGAAATTTTTCGGGAAAGCCTGGGACCTGACAAATGACGAGATGAGTCACGAGTTCCTGGGTATAAGCCAGGGGTGCACTATTATGCAAACGGCTAAGTGGACTACTGAAATTATCCTGGATGAATTTGAAAAAGGGAATGTGAAATTGTCAGCGTAAGGTTTTATAATTAGCCCCCAAGGCAGAGTTTACCGGAGGAGTATTGGATGTATAATGTATAACATAAAGAAATTAAAAGGAGGGAGATATGTCACCAGTATTAGAGGACAAAGTAGCCATCATAACCGGAGCCAGCCGCGGTATGGGGAAGGCCTTCGCCTTGAGGTTCGCCGAGGAAGGAGCCAAACTACTATTAACCACTACTAATCTGGAAAGGGCTCAGGGCACGGTTAATGAAGTAAAGGCTAAAGGCGGGGAAGTAGCAATCATGGAGGCCGATATCTCATACGAAGATTCCACTAAAAAGATAGCGGAGAAGGTTATAGAGCAGTATGGCAGGGTAGATATCCTTGTCAATAATGCTGCTATATGGTATGGAATCAATGCCAAGCCGTGGGATGCCTGGACAGTGGAAGAATGGGACCGAATGTTTACGGTGAATGTAAGGGGAACCTGGCTGGTCTGTAAGGCGATAGCCCCCCTTATGGTTAAGCAGTCCAGTGGTAAGATTATCAATATTACATCTGATGTTTTTAAATCCCCGGATTCCCAGTTCTTTGTACCTTATGCTTTAACCAAATCAGCGATTTACACAATGACCCATTCTTTAGCCGCCGCTTTAGGCCCATCCGGTATTAATGTAAATGCTATTGCCCCGGGATATACGGCTACCGAAGCCAGTTTAGGCCAGGATGGTAGTGAACAATTATTCGAAGGTGTTGTCGCAGCACAATTAATAAAACGGCGTGAAGAGCCAGAAGACGTAGTAGGGGCTGCGGTATTTCTAGCCTCAAAAGACTCGGATTTAATCACAGGGCAGATCATCCTTATAAATGGCGGACACATTATGTTATAGATACCGTGCACCAGTTTCTTGACCAATAAAAATAGGCAGGTGCCAGTAAGACAGCAGGCATATAATTATAGTCTTACTGGCACCCTTTGTTTCCCGTAAGGCTAGAGAGTTCTCACCGCCCAGATTGTTCTTCTTTTAAGGCCAGAGTTCCCGAGCCACGTCTTCCAGCCCCAGTTCTTGCAGCTTCTTTTTACTCGGCTTGGCTGTCTTGAGGTCCCAGTCCATGGCAGTAAGGCACTCTCTGATCATAGTCTCCTCATCAACGGTTGCTCCAGCCAGGGGTCCCTCTTTTTGCGGCGGTCGGCCGAGCACTCTATCGGGGACTTTGAACTGTAGCGGGTTCAACCCTTCACGAATATTGAAAGCCTGACGAAGGTTAGAAATTCTCTCCCCGGTCTTAAGCAGCTCGTCAGTAGTTATGTCCCAGCCGGTAATCGCCCTCATAAACTCAGCGATAGGGTCAATGTTGGGAAAAGCCCAGTACACGAACAGGCACGTCCCGGTACAAACCACGGCTTGGTGAAAGTTGCTGCCTATCTTGTGTGCTTCTCCCCTGCCGGCAAACGATTTTAAGTCGAATTCGGGCAGCAGTCCTGAGGGATGCGCGGGGGCATCCGACAATTCTGAGCCCACAAAATGACGACCCGGAGTGGGGTCCAGCCGGTAGCTAGTGGCGTAGTGAAAGGCATGCTTCGGGTCATGTGCCGGGATCTCTTGCCCTTGAATATGCATGGCGTATTGGTCGGCGCCCTTGCCAATCTTCTCCGCCGCCACCTTTACTCCATCGGCTAATATGGCACCGAAGCCTTCCCTCCTGGCTAATTTTTCCGTCATGGCAACGATAGCCTTATGGTTGCCCCAGGTCATTTCAATACCATCGGTATCTGCCCTGGTAATGAGCCCATTCTCAAAGCATTCAATAGCAAAGGCGATGGTAGCCCCGGCCGAGATGGTGTCAAGCCCATAGCGATCGCAAATATCGTTTACCTTGATTATCGATTCAATATTGTTATTGAGACAATTGGTGCCAAACATAGCTATCGTCTCATATTCCGGTCTACGTGAACCGGCCTCATATTTATACTCTCCGGTTCCTGCCTTCATGTAGCCTCCACATCCAATGGGGCACAGGTAACAGGCGAACCTCTTCGACCTGCGCTCAATCACAGCGTCGGCTCCGATGGGTTCGGCATCGGGAAAGTCAATAACCCCTACTCCCCCCCAGTTTTTGACCGGCGATCCACCGCTCTTGGCGTCTCCGACAGTAAGGAACGGCGTGCCTATCGGCTTTAACCAGACAATATGCCCTCCCAGCTCATGCTGGCACTTAGTTCTTAGCTCCTTGGTTCTTTTTTCATCGGCGATAGGAACCTTCATGTTGCCGTTCACCGCCACCGCCTTAAGCCTCTTTGAGCCCATCACGGCGCCCAAACCGGAACGAGCCGCGGTTCTGCTCTTGTGTACCACCGCAGAGATGAGAGAGACCTTCTCGCCTGATTGGCCAATGCAGGCTACTTCTACACTTTTGCCCAGTTCAGATTTGAGCATATCTTCGGTTTGGCAAGAATCCTTCCCCCATAGATGGGCGGCGTCTCTCAGCTCGGCTTTGCCATTATCAATAAAGAGGTAAACCGGCTTTTCTGATATACCGGTGAAGAACACCGCATCATAGCCGGCGAACTTCAGGCGAGCCCCGAAATCACCACCCGAATTGGCATCACCCCAGCCCCCGGTCAACGGTGATTTCCCGACCACAGTGTGCCTTGTCCCCGAAAGTGCCGGGGTACCGGTGAATGGGCCGGTAAGAATGCCCAGGGTGTTATCCGGGCCGAGCGGGTCAACACCAGCCTTCTGCCGGCTGAAGAGAATCCTGGCACCGATGCCATAGCCTCCAATGAACTGGCGGCCTAGCTTTTCGTCAAGCACCTCATCCTTTAGCTCATTTCGGGAAAGGTCCACCATCAGCATCTTGCCCATATAGCCTCTTGCCATAGTTCCCTCCTTGCTTTGCTATCTTTCAGCTTAACGCTCAAGAGAAATTTTCTTACACTCTTTCCCACAAAAAGCGACTTCCTATCACTCATTGTTTACTTCACCTTTTTTCCTATTATTGCCGGAATAAATCTATAAAACATCATAAACAATTTTACGTAATTATTCTCCATAAATTTAGGGATTTTGAAAAATTCGCTCTAATTCCTCTATGTTGGCTCGCTCCCGTTTCAGAAACTGTTCCCTACCCTCTGTGTATGACGGAAGAACCCATTTCATTTCCTGCAGGTTCTGCGTTATAGTCGGTATCCAATGATAAGGGATAGATATCAGTATCGATCCCTCTTCAAATGCCTCTTTTGATCTCATACCAAAGGCCAATCCGGTAACCGTGTAATTCACTTTGCCGCTTCGATATGGATAAATGTAAACCCAGGCGCACCCCAATACACCTGTTGTCTTAGACTCCCGTATCGCGCCGGTCGAATAGCACATTGCCCTCATCACAATTTCTGCCTGGCTGGCATTGGCAGTAAGAACTAAGAGGTCTGGCTCGAATGTCAGCTTGTCTAAAGTGGAGTAGGCGACATAGTTAACAATGCCCCTCGGTAATTTGGGGAGGTATTGATATAGGCTGCTGTTAGCCCGCGGCTCCTGAAAGATTTCAAGTTTAACTCCTATTTCTCCGGCTTCGGCGAATGTAGGCAAATCCTCCATTCCCAATACTGCTTTTCCTAGGCAAGTCTCGTTCTCTTTAGCGAAGTAAAATGGGGTTTCCCTTTGCTGTGCTTCTTTGAGCATTTCACAGAAAGATATAGCCTTATCCAGTTGCTCAATTCCCTCTGGTCTGGTGGGCAGAAACTTGACAGCTACAGGTGGCTTCTCAAAATTAAATTTGCTATATATGGATAAATCAGTTTGAAGCGTTCTCATATTAACCTCCTGAAAAACATATTTTCCCGCAGTACAGGTCACCGTGAAAGGTACCGGTGTATGTCAGTAGTGGAAACCTAATATTGTTAAGGGTATAGATACTTACTTCCTGAATGGTATTCCTCTCATCTCCCTGGCACCTAAACGCTGTTTTGATACATGAAACTTCTTAGCTTCACCACCAACTTTGCCGCGACATATTGTATCAGTTAAGCTACTGTCCTAAATGCCTAAATAGGCTTTCCTCACATAATCACTTTGGAGAAGCTTGTCACAGGCTCCTTCCAAGACCACTCGGCCATTTTCTAGCACGTACGCCCGGTCAGCTATCTCCAGGGTACGTCGAACATTTTGCTCAATCAGCAAGATGGTAATTCCCTGTTCACGCAGGGACTTTATCGCCCGGAAAGCTTCTACTACTAATATCGGTGCCAGACCGTACGACGGCTCATCAAACATGCATAGTTTGGGCCTTGACATTAAACCCCGACCCATGGCTAACATTTGCTGTTCGCCACCGCTTAGTGTTCTAGATAATTGCTTCTCTCTTTCTTTTAATGCTGGGAAAATTTGATAAACATGCTCAAGCGTTTCTTCCTTCTGTTTCCAGGCGTGGTAAGGATAGGCACCCATCTCTAAGTTTTCACGCACCGTCATGTCGGTAAAAAGTTTTCTACCCTCGGGTACATGAGAAATACCCAGTTCCACAATGGAGTGAGGGGCTAGCCCATCTATTTTCTTACCAAGGAACTCCACACTGCCTGAAGCCGGACGTAGCAAACCGGATATAGTATTAAGCAGTGTCGTTTTACCGGCTCCGTTGGCACCAATCAAAGCGACTATTTCTTCTTCATCGACTCTCAAAGAAACGTCCCATAAGGCCTGAGCCTTGCCGTAAAAAGTATCAATATTGCTAACTTCCAGCATCAGCCTACTCTCCTAAGTATACCTCAACAACTTTTTTGCTGATAGCAATCTCCTGTGGCGTTCCTTCGGCAATCTTCTCCCCGTGATGGAGCACCATAATTCGGTCACATACGCTCATAATTGCTTTCATAACATGCTCAATCATGAAAATGGTAATCCCCTTATCCCGGATTCTGGTGACCAGCTCCATAGCCTGGGCGACCTCAGCCGGGTTTAACCCCGCCATCAGCTCATCAAGCATCAATAGCTCTGGCTTGGTGGCTAACGCTCTGGCTACTTCAATTCGCTTCTGGTTAACCAGGGTCAGGTCTTTAGCCGGGGTCGTTCTCACTGCTGACAACCCGACAAACTCCAATAACTCCTCAGCTTCCCTTGAAGCATCCGCTGATGACATACCGGTGGAGCACCCGAATAACGAACCCAATAATACATTTTCTAGAACTGTCATATTGGAGAAAATCTTAACCTCCTGAAAGGTTCTGGCCAATCCCAGCCTGCAGATTTTATGCGGCTTTAAGCCGGTAATCTTTTCGCCTTTAAATCTTATTGTCCCTGGTTTAGGCACCAGAGCCGCCGATATTAAATTAAACAGGGTTGTTTTACCGGCTCCGTTGGGGCCAATCAGACCTGCGATTTCGCCCTGGTCGACATGGAAGTCAACCTTTGATACGGCGGCTAGTCCTCCAAAGTACTTGGTAACCCCTTCACCTTCAAGTATTTGCATTCTGCTCCGCCGAACCTCCTTTCCGCCACCTTTGTATCAGTTTTTGTATCAGTCCCACAATTCCATTGGGCAGATATAATATAGCCACCACTAATACGATGCCGAAAATGAGCATGTAGTAATAGGGAAACGTGGTTTGTAGTGTTTCTTGCAGGTAGGCAAAAATGGCGGCGCCTATTACGGGACCATAAAGCTGCCCCATGCCGCCAAAGATAGCCATTAAAACCGGCATGAAAGAAAAGAGGGGATTAAAGGCGATGTATGGGTCAATATATGTCCATCTTGTCGCCATGATTGCCCCCGCTGCCCCCATGAAAATAGCACTGATGCCAAAGGTGATAACCTTCACCATAGTTACATTAATGCCGGTGTGAGCCGCAGCCTCCTCATTTTCACCGATGCTCTGCAAGGCTAAACCAAATTTAGAGCGTCGGATAAAGTAGACGGTAAGCATTAATGCCACAAAGATGCCGAGCATGATGTAAAAAACAGTGTCGTTGTCCACCAGGACAACGAATCGGCCACGCGTGTGCGTTACTTCAAACTCCCAGTACAGGAGGACCTGTTTGATTATCTCAACGAGTCCGAAAGTGAATATAGCAAAATATATGCCCCTTAGCCGCAGAGTCAAAGCGCCAACGAGAACGGCAAGAAGGCCGCTGATGAGACCAGCAATAGCAACAACGACAGGCAGGGGTAATAACTGCCCCGTGTTCGGCATTAATACAGCTGCAGTATATATGCCGACCCCGAAGAAAGCCGCCGACGCCAGTGACATGTAACCGGTGGGACCGGAAAAGATAACCCAGCTCACAGCAAGGATGATATACATCAAGATGGTGGTTATTAGTATGACAGTATAAAGCGAGCCATAGAGGGGTAAAGTAGCTAATACGGTTAGAGTAATTAACCCCGGTACCAAGAACCTTCTAGACGTCAATGCGGTAATATCCATATCTCTACTTCCCCAAAATACCTTTCGGTCTCACCAGTAGCAGGAGCATGAAGATAAAATAGTAGGCAGCTAGAGATAAGCTCGGCTCTATATAGGTTACTACGGTGCCAATGATACCCAGTATAAAACCCCCGATAAAACTGCCCGGGATACTGCCCAGCCCGCCTAAGACGATAACGATGATGGCGATGATGGTATAGTTCATACCCATAGCTGGATTAATGGGGACTCGCATGCTTAGAAGTGTGCCGGCAAAACCAGCCATTACGGCACCAAGGCCAAAGCATATAGCCAGCACCCGGTTGATATTTACCCCCATGAGGCTTGCGGTTGCCGGGTCTTGGGCGGCGGCCCTGATGGCTTTGCCCATTCGGGTACGGACTAAAAAGATATAGAAGGCTAAACCTATGCCTATAGCAAAGCCAAGGCTCACCAGGCGATTGGCGGTAAATATCGCTCCCCCCAAATTGACCCCAAAGTTTAAATAAGAGTACGCTCTCAGGTTGGCACCCCACCCTATTAAAGCTAGATTTTGGATGATGAAGAGGATGCCAAAAGTGGCTAACAGGGAACGGCTCTCAAAGGCGCCTGGTGATGGTGATGAGATTCTAAGGCGGGTAAACAAAGTCCTATGAAGTAGAAAACCTATTATGAATATAATCGGACCAACAATGGCAAGAGTAAGCAGGGGGTTAATGCCAAATGCGGTGTAAAGCGTGTAGGTGGCAAAAGCCCCGAGCATGATGAATTCGCCGTGAGCGATGTTCAGCACCCGGGCAACGCCGTACTGCAGGCTAAGCCCCATAGCAAGCAGGGCATAGATACCGCCCATCAGTAACCCGCCAATCGCTATGTCCAGGATTGTCACTAAATCCATAATAATAGCTTCCTGGCTCTGGCAATCATGGGGGCAGGCTGTCTATAAAGCACAAGAATAACCCATTGGCGAAAAAACCCACCTCTAACAGGTGTTATTTTCGCACCCTTTAGACAGCCTGCTTACTATATTATTACCGCTAAAATCCTAAACTCAATGTCTACTTATTTAGGGTGTTGGCCATGGCGGCTTGGGGTATATAAAGTCTGCGGTAATCACCGTGTTAGACCATGGACCACCGCCTACGATTTCAACGACCCCATTCTGCCACTGACCAATCTCCCCGGGATGAGTTTCCTTGACCAGAAGTCCGCCGCCACCTTCACCGGACATCTCGAAGTAAGTATCTCCCAGAATGGTATCGAAATGGTGCGTAGCTATGTAATCCCTTAGTATGTCCTGGTCAAGGGTTCCGGTCTCCTCGATAGCCTCCTGCCAGATTTGCACCAAGGGCGCGTAGTACGGATGTCCCCACCAATCCAACATAGCTGGGCTAACGATAGCCTCGAGGTCATCATATAATTCGGCAAATTCGGGAGACGTTGCCCGGTTGGCAGCGGCAAAACAAAGTACTCCATCTACGCAATTGGGGCCAAGCGCTTCTATAAACGTGAATTGATAAAACCCGAAATTGGCTCCAGGTCCGGCTATGAAGCACTTCGGGTTAAAGCCAAGCGCCATTGACTCGGCGGTACAAGGCAGGACTTGAGGGGGATAGCCAAAAACGCAAAAGACATCGGGGTTAGCCGCCTTGGCATCCTTAATTATGATTGAGAAGTCCTCCTGGGTTTCTGGAACGCTTACGCTAGCAATTAGATCAATTCCTACCCTAGCGAATTCTATAGCCGCCACGCCGCTATACTCTACGCCATGGAGGTCGGCAATGGAGACTATATACGCCGTCTTGGCGCCCTTGGCAGCCAGCATGTCAGCGAAAACCGGCAATTGGTAGTGGTCGGAGAAAGGCAAGCTGATAAACACGTAGGGCAGACCATAAAGCGCGTCCCTCATAATCGTGGCGCCGCCCTCGGCTGTGAGCAGTACATAACCGTACTTATTGGCTATGGGGGCTTGAGCAGAAATGAAAGCGGTGCCACAGGAGGAGAACAGGATGTCAACCTTATCCTCTAATATCAGCTTTTCCGTCAGCCTCACCATGGTGCCCACATCAGTGGCATCATCATATATGAGGTATTCTATGGGCAATTTCTTGCCATAGTCGGCCACATATATCCCGCCGGCGGCATTGACCTCCTCTTCCCACATAGTCATGATTGGCCCGAATGCCGCGTCTCCGATCATAGCGTTCATACCGGAAAGAGGTCTGGACGCGCCAATAACGATGCTATCTTTGGCTGGGGCTGGGGCTGGGACACAGGAAGAAGAACACAAAGGCACGGCCACTAAGGCTACTAGGGTTATCGTTATCAGACCAAAAAGCAACTTCTTTGTCATTTATCTTCCCTCCTTTCTAGGTTCTTTATAAAAGTTCTCACCGGCTTATGGGAAAATCACTACCTTTACATATCATCCCTCCTTTTTATAATGTACTCATGATATATACTGTATCGCTTTGTCTGCCCCTAAGAGTATAACTAGTTTTCCAGCTTTGTCAAGACTTGGGTATGTCTTCAGCAATAAATTGTATTGTTAGTGCCAGGCACTACCAGGCGCCTCGGATTTGGTCATGGTAATCCTTCTTACTCCAGAGCCGGTACCAGCCTTTGTAAAACGGGGCATTTGATGTATAATGTCCTACGGTGGTTTCAGTCTAGGTTATCACATATAGGCAGCCGGTGTGCCGGTAGCTAGAAGCCTCCAGGAAATACCAGCATTTGCCAGAAAGATACTCCCAGCAGCTAGAAACCGAGTTCGTAATAGTCAGTGACTGAAGGAGGAGTTGCCATGGACTTTGGCTTGACTGAAGAGCAAATCATGATTCGTAACCTGATGGAAGATTTCGCCAAAAACGAAATCCTCCCCAAAGTACGAGATGACGACCGTAACGAGCGCTTTCCGGGGGATATATTAGACAAGATGGCACAACTCGGTTTCTTGGGAGCGCCGTTGCCTGAGGAATATGGTGGCATGGGTATTGACCACATTGCCTACGTTGTTATGATTGAGGAACTCGCCCGTGTTAGCTTTGCCTTACGCTCTATAGTTTCCGTTCATATTTCCCTTTTCCAGCAAACTCTTAACCGGTGGGGTACCGAGGAGCAAAAGCAAAAGTATCTGCCGCGTACGACCAAGGGTGAGATATTAGGCTGTTTCGCCACCACCGAGCCCAACGTGGGTAGCGATATCGCTAGCACTGAGACCTCGGCGGTGTTAGACGGAGGCAAGTGGCGGCTTAACGGCAACAAGACGTGGATCTCAAACGGTGGAGTGGCTGGGGTGGCTCTAATCTTTGCCCAAACGGATAAAGCCAAGAAACACCGGGGTCTTGCCGCCTTCTTGGTGGAAAAGGATACCCCTGGATTCTCCAGCCGGGATATTCACGGGAAACTGGGACTGCGTGCGGCTAACACTGCCGAGTTAACCTTGGAGGACTGTCTGGTACCGGAAGAGAATCTGTTGGGACAGGTAGGGGAGGGCTTCAAGATTGCCATGAGCGCCTTTGACAATGCTCGTTTGTGTGTTGCCGCCGGCTGTGTAGGATTGGCTCAAGCCTGTATCGACGCCAGTGTACTGTATGCCCAGACCCGTCAGCAGTTTGGGAAGCCTATCGGGAGCTATCAATTGGTGCAGGAGATGATTGCCAATATGATTGTGGAGACGGAAGCGGCGCGCTTCTTAACCTATAGAGCCGCCTATCTCAAGAACAAAGGCGCTCCCAGCACGGTTGAGATCTCCATGGCGAAATACTACGCCTCAGAGGTTGCCCTCAGAGCCGCCAATAACGCCGTCCAGATTCACGGGGGTTATGGTTATTCTGATGAGTACCCGGTGGAACGTTACTATAGGGATGCCAAGGTAGCCACCTTGCTCGAGGGCACCTCCGAGATGCATAAGTTAATCATAGGGCGCAACGCCACCGGTATCAGTGCCTTTACCTCTTAGTCACGCTGGGCAATATAAGATAGTGGCAGGCATACGAAAAGAAAAATCATTAATACTTCTAGGGAGGCAATCATGGAGATTAATAAAGTTAGCGTGGTCGGGGCTGGGGTGATGGGTATGGGTATCAGCCAGGCACTTGCCCAGAAGGGGTTTTCGGTTAACGTAGGAGACTTGAGTGAAGATATACTGGAGAGGAACCTGGGCAAAACCCGGAAGAATCTCCAATCGCTGGTTGACCGGGGAAAGATGAGTGCTGAAGAGGCCAAGGAGGTGCTGACCCGGATAAGAACTACCACCAAGATGCAGGACATCGCCGACGTTGACCTTGTTATTGAGGCGGTGGTCGAGAACATGGAGTTGAAGAAGCAGGTCTTCACCGAGCTCGATGAATTGTGCCCCACCGGCACCATCCTGGCGACCAATACCTCTATTCTATCGCCTACTGAGATAGGTTCCGCTACCAAGAGGCCCGATAAGACAATTGGAATGCACTGGTTCAATCCAGCGCCGGTGATGAGGTTAATAGAGGTTACTGCTGGCTTGGGCACCTCTGAGGAGACCATTGAGGCGGTTATGGAGTTTTCCCGAAAGGTGGGGAAAACTCCGGTTCGGGTGAACGAGGCTCCGGGAGGGATTGTCAGCCGGATTCTAAGTGCCATGCGCAACGCGGCGGTTGATATCCTGGCCGAAGGAGTAGCCAGCGCTGAGGACATTGACACTGCCATGAAACTAGGCGCCGGCTTGCCCATAGGCCCCCTGGAGCTTATTGACCTGGTCGGGGTTGATATCCATGTCATCAACTCCGATAACCTCTGTCGCGAGCTGGGAGACCTTAAGTACCGCCCCCACGCCCTTCTCCGAAAGATGGTCAGGGCTGGCTATCTGGGACGTAAGAGCGGGCGGGGCTTCTACGATTACACGAAATAGGAGGTTAGGGATGGTCTACAAACATATCGTCTATGACAAAGAGGACGAGCTTGCTATCATTACCTTCAATCGACCTGAGGTGCGCAATGCTCTTAATTACCTCGCCATCGATGAGGCTTTAGATGCCGCCAGAAAAGCTGAGGCTGATGAGGCAGTAAGAGTACTCATCCTCACCGGCGCTGGCGACAAGGCCTTTATCTCGGGGGCGGACATAGGGGAATTGCAGCAGCGCAATACCTTGACCGAACTGGGGGAGCGCTCAGGGAGAAGGCGGGTGCTGGCTAATCTACTGGAGACTATGCCGAAACCCACTATAGCCGCTATCAATGGTTTTGCTGTCGGCGTTGGACTGGAAATAGCCATGGCCTGTACCTTGAGGATAGCTGTGGATACAGCCAGGTTTGGGCTGCCAGAGATAAACCTGGGTATAATGCCTGGAAATGGGGGAACCCAGCGACTACCCAGACTGGTGGGTAAAGGTCGGGCTATGGAGATGATTCTTACCGGGGAACTCATCGACGCCGCTGAGGCATACCGCATTGGGTTGGTCAACCAGGTAGTCCCCCTAGCCGAGCTGATGGAACATGCCAGGCAACTAGCCAGGAAGCTGACCAGCAAATCACCCCTCGCTCTCAAGATGGCTAAGGATGCCATCAATACCGGGCTTAATCTCAGCCTGGCTGAGGGGATTAGGTATGAGCAAAAGAACTTTGCTATCCTGTGCGGCAGTGAGGATAAAAGAGAGGGTGTGGCTGCCTTCTTGGAGAAACGCAGCCCCAATTTTCAAGGTCGGTGAACAGGGGTTCTCCAGATAAATAACGTGACTTTGGGAGGTGTGATATGCCAGACAAGGAAGTTGTCATCATTAACGGGGCTCGAACTGCCATAGGGCGCTTTGGTGGTGCTCTGAGAGACCTTACCGTCATAGATATCGGCGTGGTCGCCGTAAAAGGAGCCCTTGAGAGGTCCGGAGTGAAGCCGGAACAAGTGGACGAGGTCATCATCGGACATGCCCGTCAGGCCGGCGGTGGTCCTAATGCTGCTCGAATTGTATCGATCAACGCTGGCATCCCGGCCAGTACTCCCGCCTATGCCGTAAATGTGGCCTGCGTGTCGGGTATGCTCTCGATCATACTGGCTTACCAAAGCATAACTTTGGAGAATTCGGACATCGTCTTGGCCGGAGGCATGGAGCATCACAGCAGCGTTCCTTACCTGAATATGCAGACGCGCTGGGGGGCGAGAATGGGTGATGTGACACTGGTGGATGGCCAGTTTAAAGACGGCTACCATTGTGGCATCGAGCATGTGCATATGGGGCTGTTAACCGACGTTTTGGCCGAAGAGCTGGGCATCACACGAGAGGAGCAAGACCAGTTCGCTTTTGAGGGTCAGCAGAAGGCGGCCAAGGCTAAGAAGAGCGGCTTCTTCGCCAAGACCATAATACCGATAGAGGTACCTCAGGCGAAGGGAGCCCCTATAGTATTTCAGGAGGACGAGGCCCCACGTCCTGACACAACCCTGGAGGTACTGGCTAAGCTCCGCCTTGCCTTCCGCCCCGACGGAACCATCACCGCCGGGAACTCACCGCCTATCACTGACGGAGCCTCGGCAGTGGTGGTAACATCTCGAGATAAGGCTGGTGAGCTTGGTCTTAAACCTCTGGCCAGAATCCTCTCCTACGCGGTAACCGCGGTGGAAGCTAAGAGGTTTGGCTTGGCTCCCGTTTTGGCCGTGCCCAAGGCTCTGAAGAAAGCAGGATTGACTCTTGGTGACATCGACGTCATTGAAATCAACGAGGCTTTTGCCGCTCAGGTGATAGCTGTTAGCCGAGAATTACAATGGGATATGAGCCGGGTGAATATTCACGGAGGTGGTGTCGCCCTGGGCCACCCCACAGGGATGTCGGGAAACCGGATAACGCTGGATGTTTTGAATTCGCTTGTTGAGCGCGGTGGACGCTATGGCCTGGCTACTCTTTGTGGTAATGGGGGCCACGGAGGGGCCCTGGTTATGGAGCTAATCAAGTAAAGAGGCCTAAGGTTCCTGGCTACGCAGTGGTGAGTCTTTCTCTTTGGCAATATCGGCTGCGTTCCTGGCTTAAATCTTCTTTATTCTGCAGAGCAGGGCTTTGAGCTCAGTATACCCGGTTACCGGGTCTCGGGGTTCGAGTTCTGTCAGCAAATTGGCATTAGCCTCAGCCCAGCCGTGGGGGATACTAACTATCCCGGGGGCTAAATCCTCGGTAGTATTTACTTTAATTGCTATCTGCCCCTTTACTGTTTCCACAGTCATCATATCGCCATCGGCAATGCCATACCTTCCCGCAGTCTCAGGGTGAATTTCAGCTATTGGCTCAGGGGCTGCCTTTCGCAAGACTGGCACATTTCTAAGCTGGGTGTGGGTATATTGCGGAATCCGGGCGCCGGTGGTCAGGATTAGAGGAAACTTCTTAGCCAGTTCCGGGGTGCTGACCGGGCTATGGCTGGGCTCAATATAAACTGGCAGCGGGTCATAGCCATTCTCGGCTAGCGTTTCTGAGTAAATCTCAATCTTCCCTGACGGGGTCCGGTACTTGGCAGCGAGATATTTCTTCTCGGCATAGTAAGCCCCCTCCGGGTGCTCTTTGTCCAGTTGTTCCCTGGTTAAACCGCTTGGCTTTAAGAAGAAATCAATAACCTCCTCCTCAGTTTCCCAGGGGAAGAATTCTCCGTAGCCCATTCTCCTGCCTATTTCCGTCCAGATTTTCCAGTCAGCCCAGCTTTCCCCGATTGGCTCTATCACCTTTTTGCGGAGCAAAGCATACGGCATACAGGTGGTTACTCCATAAACATAGCCCACCCCGCTCTTTTCCAGGAAGGAGCAGGCGGGAAGCACAATGTCAGCCAGCTCGGCAGTTTCGGTCATGAACAGGTCCATCACCACCATAAAGTCTAGCTTCTTCATAGCCTGTTTAATCCGCACGGAATCAGGCAGAGTAAGGGCGGGATTACCGCCGTTAACAATCAAGGCTTTGATAGGATACGGCTTTTCCTGGAGGACAGCATCGGCAAACAGCATCTGCTGACCATAGGGGGATATTCTACCCCAGAACTGGCGAAACAGAGGGTGCTCCTCAGCCCCAATCGGCTCACTAATCTCCATAACTCTGAGGTCACCCAGGCGGATAAAGGGTATGAACACCCATCCCCCGGGTATATCTATATTACCGGTTACTATCTGCAAAAGAGCCAGGACACGGTTGTTCTGGAAACCGTTTATGTGCTGGTCAATGGAGCAGGTGCCGGGAACAATGGAGGCTGGCTTGATAGTAGCAAATATGCGGGCAATCTTTCTTATATCCTCAGCCGGAACCCAGGTTATCTCCTCTACCTTCTCCGGTGGGTATTGCTTGACATGCTCCGCCAACTTATCAAATCCGAGGGTATATTTCTCTATAAATTCTTTATCATGAAGACCTTCCGCAATGATGACATTTAGCATCCCCAGCGCTAAGGCACAGTCGGTTCCCGGTCTTATCTGGATATGAATCCCCCTTTCTGCCATCGGGATGCGCTTGGGGTCAATGACAATCAATTGCGACACGCTACCACTATCCAGGGCTTTATAAATCTTAGCCGCCATGGGCACTCTGGAATTGTCCATGTTTTGCCCCCAGATGATAAGACATTTAGAGTTCCACGGCTCTTCAATAGGGTAACCGCCAAAGGTCATCTGGCGAGCCATAATCCGGGAGCGGAAGCAGTTGCCCTCCACCGATATTAAGTTGGGCGTGCCGTAAACGCCACGGAACCTCTGGGCAAAGCCAGCCAGCTCAATATTCTCCACCCCTATCGAGCCGTTGTAGACAGCCAGAGCCTTGGCGCCATATTTTTCCTTAATCTGCTTCAACTGCTCAGCTATGATATCTAAAGCCTCATCCCAGGAGATTCTCTCCCAGTTACCGTTCACCTTTTTCATCGGGTATTTCAGCCTGTCTGGTGAATAGACATAGTCTACCAGCGCTTCACCCCTGGGGCAGATTGCACCCTCGCTTACCGGGTGCTCAGCCATACCTTCCACCTTGATCAGCTTGCCGTCCTCAACATAGGCATTTATGCCACAGCTATTGACACATAATATACAGTCGGTTTTGATTATTTTTGGCGCCATGCTAGATTATTGCCTCCCGTTCGTATAGATAATTAATCTCAGCGCTTACTTCCAGCAGGGGATGACAATCTTAGACCGAAGCTTAGCCTCTCAGCCAAGTTCTAATCGTTCACTTATTCTTCCAGATAGGCTTCCTTTTCTCCAGGAAGGATTTCAAGCCTTCCTGACCGTCCTCTGTTTCCCAGGTCTTTATCCCCAGCTCTACCCCTTTCTGCATAGCTTCATCGAATTCAGCGGTATCAGCGCATTGATAAAAAGCGTCTCTGACGAGCCTGACACCGAGGCTGCTTTTCTCCAGGAACTTGCCAGCAAGTTCCTCGGCGGTGCTGTCCAGTTCTTCTTCCGCTACGACTTTATTGACTAAGCCAATTCGCTCGGCTTCCTTGGCGCTTACGTTCTCTCCCAGGAGAATAAGCTCGAAAGCCTTCTTCTCTCCCATTATCCTGGGAAACAACGGAGCCGCCGCCGGCGCTAAACCACCCAGTTTTATCTCCGGCTGACCAAGCGCAGCCTTCTCCGAGGCAATAGCCATATCGCAGCCGGCAACAAGCTCACAGCCGCCCCCCAAAGCCACACCATTGACCACAGCAATGCTTGGCTTGCCCAGGTTTCTCAAAAGCCGGAACATCCTGCCAAATTCTCTCATCATCTTGGGCATCATCTCTCCAAGGTGGTCTTTTACCTCTACCCCGGCGCAGAAAGCCCGGTTCCCACTCCCGCGGATTAGTAAAACCTTCGTCGCTTCATCCTTGCCTAACTCTTCCAGGGCAGCATTGATTTCTACCAGAGCATCATAATTGATTACATTAACCGGCGGTCGGTTAATAGTGAGTTTGGCTATGCCTTCCTGCTTCTCCAAGGTAATATTTTGAAACTCCATATCTTCTCCTCTGAATGCTGTTTGACCTGTTATTTACCGTAATGTCCTCGGTTAGAACGCGGTACGTAGGATGGCATACCTGACCTCAACAATGCTAGCCCATGCGTATCTCTTTGTCAAACGGGAAAAATAGAAAGCCCGAGTGTACCCCGGGCTTTCTATTACTAATTTGATGAGCTCAACTACTGTGGCTTGAGTTTGGGCATAACGGCTTCCATCAACGCATCATCATACTGGTGTCCCTGCGCTACAAGCTGGCGGTACTTGATGAAATCTATAGTCCTTTGACCGGTGAGGTCTGAAGTGTTGAAGGCATTGAAGCCGAGCCAGGCTTCGGCATTCATATTGGCTGCCAGCCAGTACATGGAATAAACTTTAGTATCATCCCAGAAGGACTTCTTCTTCATTCTTATAGACTCAACGGTCGTCATCAGGCAGAGAGGCATGAGGTTGGCTATGGTCCAGACCATTCTATTTATGTAGTCGTCAAGCAGCGACCAGTCAGTTTGAAGCCCCTTTAGAGTATCCTTAGCCTGTTTTAATTCGTCCCCTTTCCTAAGTTCACCGTAAACTATCTCACCGTTCTCCACATATTTATCAGTGATAACCCTCGGGTCTCTTACCCACTCCCCCTTGTCGTTCTTCTTAATCGGCACAGCCTTGGTGATGAAGCCCAGCCTTTCCATCTTGTAAGCGCTCCACATTTCATTGGAGAAGCAGTTCCACATTGCCAGTTCGGTGGTTGGCAACTGCCACGGCAGAAAATCGCTGGAGCCGCCGGTTGGCGTAGAACCATGCCTTGTCCCTGCCTGACCGAATTGAGCAGTATCAGCCGCTACAGTAAGGTCGCAAGCTTGACCAATCTCCTGACCGCCAGCGACCCGCATGCCGTTACACCGACAGATTACCGGAACCCGGCTCTTCAGGATGCCATCCACCATACCTGAGAAAAGGTCCATGTAGTCGGCATACTCCTTTGGTCTCTTGGTGTAATACTCGGCATATTCTTTGGTATTACCACCGGTGCAAAATGCCCGGTCACCGGTGCCAGTAAATATGGTGGCAACGACACTCCTGTCCATTGATGCCTTGTGCATACCGGCCTGAACTCCCTTTACCATTTCTGTAGTGTAGGAACCATACTGGGCAGGATTGTTGAGGGTGACCCAGGCCGTATAAAGACCCTCAACCTCCCCCCCAGTGTTAGGGTTAATCAGCGGCTTCTTCTCAAACATGGTGCACGGTGGCTCGGTGCCCAAGTGCTCATCGCCGAAAAGCTGATGGTCTTTTAATACATTGTCCCTTGGTATCCAGTCTAAAGCCATTTAATACCTCCATTATTTTTTATTTAGTTAAGTTAAAAGTCGGGGATTAGCACTATCCTTGTGTCCAATCCCCCCTTGTGGACATCTTCAAATGCTTGCTGAATCTGGCTCATTGGCCTGGTCTCGATAAAGGGCTCTATTTCTATTTTCTTTTCCAGGACCATCTTGAGGACTTCGGGATAGTATTTAGGTAAACAACCCCAGGTGCCCTTGATGTCGGCGTCAAATCCCATTAACCTTGATAGCTGATATTCGTTCTTTTGCATCCCATAACCGGCTATAATCAGTGTGGAAACGAAGGACAGCAGGTCTAAAGCAATCTCTTGCCCTACTGCTGTGCCACTCCACTCAAATATCTTCCAGCCATAAACGGGCAGCCCCTTTTCTTTGCTGTAGCTCCGGAATTCATCCCTAACCTCCCTGGCACTCTTATCCACGGTACTAATAGTACGGGTGGCCCCATATTTCAGAGCTCGTTCCAGCTTCTTGGGATTGCGGGCAATGCCAACCACCTCTTTAGCCCCTAAGGCGGAACAAATTTGAGTAGCATAGATGCCGAGACCTCCGGTAGCACCAACCACAACAGTCAAATCCCCGGGTTTAACCTCAGCCCTTATTGCTGCCTGATAAGGCGAAGTTACGGCATCGGCAATTACGGCGAAGTGCGGGAGCGGCGTTCCCTTCTTATCCTCAATCACACACAAATCTTCAGAGGGCACCACAATATGACTGGAAAAGCCGCCGTAAATCCCCATACTATTTCCCGGCATCTTCTGGGCCAGGCAGCGATTGCCTCGGCCACTGGCGCAAATAGGGCATTTATTGCAGGGCATTACCGCGGGTACAATTACCTCTTTGCCTATCCATCCGCCATCGCCAGCTATTACTATGCCGCTAATTTCGTGCCCCAGGGTTAGCGGTGGTTTGGTCACCGTAGGTACGCCATCATAAAAGTATCCCAGGTCGGTATGGCATACCCCGCAGCCAGCAATCTCAACCAGTACCTCTCCCGCCTGTAATTCAGGGACATCGAGGCTCACTCTAGCTAGTTTCCCCGGCTCGGTCATCTGCCATGTTTCAATTTTATCTGGTATCTTGGCCATTTTTACCTCCTCTACAGAATTGAATCCAATAGCCTTAGTCTTTAACCTTACTCAATCATGGCACTAGCTCCTTTGCATCTCATAGATAATTTGTTCATTGGCTAGCTTTAGCGGAGCCAGCTTGACTCTCATTCCGACCTTGACATCCTCGGGACTAATCGCCTTGCTTACTCGACCCAGTACCTTCACCCCTTCCTCGAATTCAGCTATCCCCAGAGTATAAGGTGTATCGTTCTCAAATCCTGACGGACCGTAATTGACTACGGTAAAAGCAAGCAATGTGCCGATACTGCTGATCTCAAGCCATTCCACGTTACTGGACACACACCGCGGGCAATCAGCTTTCGGAGGAAAGAACGCTTTTCCGCACTGCTGGCACTTCGTCATCATAACCTTGCCTTTTTCCAGATAGTCCACCAATGGGGCTACTTTGGCATCCGAGGTGAAGCTGACGACACCGAATTTTTCAAATCCCATTTCGCCTATTACCTCCCCAGGATGGTAACATTGGCGTATGTACCCACCCCGCCTACATTGTGAATTAGCCCTATTTGGGTATTCTCAACCTGAGTTTCTCCCGCCTCTCCCCTGAGTTGCCTGACTATGGTTCTTATCTGAGAGCCCCCGGTAGCCCCAATGGGATGCCCTTTAGATAACAAGCCGCCATCGGTATTTACTGGAATCTTACCGCCAACATATGTCTGTTTGTCTCTTATTAACCTAACCCCCTCACCGGGTTGGGCAAATCTCAGGTCCTCATAGGCTAAGAGCTCAGCGATGGTAAAACAATCATGGACTTCAGCTACATCTATGTCTTCCGGTCCCAGGTCCGCCATCTGGTAGGCCTGCCGTGCCGCTTCCCGGGCACAGTTCAAACTGGTTAGCGATTCTCGGGCACTCATGTTCAATTCGGATGTCCCCATGCCTATGCCCATTATCCATACCGGTTTACTGGTTATCTTTTTGGCTTTCTCGGCACTGGCAATAAGGAGGCAGGACGAGCCATCAGCATTGGCACAGCAGTCGTATTTCTTTAATGGACTGCAAATAACATCGGAAGTTAGTATTTCCTCCAGGCTCAATGCTTTGCGATAGGTAGCCTTGGGATTCATGGCTCCATAGTTTGAGTTCTTAACTCTTATCAAGGCTAGGTCTTCCTCGGTGGTGCCATACTTAGCCATATGGGCATGGGCATACATGGCATATCCTGCGGGCATAGTTATGCCCAAGGGTGACCCAAACATTATATCGTCCCCCCTGCCCATCCGCTCCGCCGCCTCACGAGAGGTCAACTCAGACATTTTCTGGAAGCCTATCACGGCTATAACCTGGTGAAGCCCCGATTTTATCAGCGACCATGCCACTCTTAACCCGGTACTGCTGGAGGAGCAAATGCTCTCTATATAGAATGTGGGTTTTGGTGTCAGCTCTAGATACTCTGATATTAATGCCGCCGGGGTACGCTGTTTATCATACTCCGGTGCCGAGCAGATAATAGAGGCATCAATTTCCTTATGGGAGAGATTCAGCCCTTCAATTGCTTCTTTATATGCCTCAAAGCAGAGCTCGCGAATTGACATGCCGCAATTGCGAGAGAATACACTTTGCCCTGCCCCAACAATAGCTACTTCTTGCATAAATGCCTTTAAATTGGACAATAATTGGTTAGATTTTCTCTGTCAGCCTGGACGCAACCCCTCTTTGTCAAAGAACTGTGAATTATAATATGGCTTTAATTTTACGCTGTAATCTTAAGGTCTGTCACTTGCGGTGTCAAGTTTAAGTGGTGTCGCCGCCAGTTGCTATTGAAGCCGGGGTGGGGCTGGGTTCTGGTATCCTTCCAGTAATACCCTGGGTACTTGCTCGATTAACTCTTCTACTGACCACAAGCCTTCTTCCTTCCCGAGCACCTTCTTCTTTACCGGCTCCGAGTAAATAGCAATATTATTGCCGGTAACATCAAAAACCTGACCATTGATATCAGCGGCTTCGTCAGCGCATAGGTAGATTATGAACGGGGTTACTGTTTCCGGGGGTGGTGGGTGAGTTAACTCCTCAAATCGCTCCCTGGTCATAAGACCAGCCTCATAACGTTTCTTGAAGCCGGCTAATACCTCCTCATTGAGGGTAAACCGAGTAGCTGCCGTCGGCGCATAAGCATTGCAAGTTACTCCGTACCTGCCCATCTCTCGGGCAACGTTCCTGGTTAGACCGACAATGCCAGCTTTAGCTGCCCCATAATTACAGTGCCCCACCGCCCCCAGCCAGGCGGTAGAGGTGGTATTAATTATCCTTCCCCATCTCTGCTCTCTCATTCTGACGCAGGCATGGCGAGTGCAATTAAAAGAGCCCTTGAGGAAAGAGTCAACACATATACCCCAATCTTCTTTAGTCATATTCCAGACCATTCGGGGGGCATCAGCACCAGCGTTGTTGACCAAGATATCAAGCCGGCCAAAGTTATCTACCGCCGACTGTATTAGTTTCTGGGCGACATCAAACTCAGAGACGCTGCCAAAGAATGGCACTGCCGGCATACCCATCCCCTTAATTTCTTTAGCCGTGGTCTCAGCATCGCCACCGGGGGTGCCGCGCCGGCGGTTATTAGTTACTACCTTGGCACCTTCGGCAGCCATAGCTAGGGCTATGGCTCGGCCAATCCCCTGCCCGGAACCGGTAACTATAGCCACTCTATCTTTTAATCTATCTACCATCTTGGCTGTTTTTATCCTTCTATTAAAGGCGTCTGATATTTGGGCCTAAGCATCGGGCTATCCTATAATACAATGGGTTTAGCGGCAGAGTTTTTTTGTCGATTGCCCGTTTAATTTCGCTTAGGTTATCCCTTCTTATCAGGGCACATAGTAACGCCCCCATGTCCTGAGCATTACCGATGGATTGAGCTCCTATTAACCTGCTTTGGGCAATAATCAGGCGGTAGTAGTTCTTACCCAAAAACCTTTCGATTACCTCAATGTCCTGGTGTTGGTTGCCATCAGCTTCTATGCTACCGAAAGAGACAGCATGAACGCCGAAGATGTCCAGGCTGGTAATGTTCTCTGACCCGAGGTAGCTCTTGGGGACCCCGGAGCAGCTGTATCCGGCTACCTCACCCTGTCTTCGGGCATTATGCCACAGAAGACTTAGTGTATGTTCGCCACTAGCCCTGTCTTCCGTCTCCACACAATCACCACAGGCGTAAATATTATCAAGGTTCGTCATCATCTGCTGGGTAACGGCGATACCGCCCAGGGCGCCTATATTCACTCCTGACTGTTGGGCTAACTCTATATTTGGTTTCATGCCGGCGCCGAGGACTACCATATCACATTTTATCCGGTGTTTGTCGGTAACTATGCCTTCTACCTTACCGTTACCAACGATGCTTATCACCTTCTCTCCAGTTAATACCCTGACCCCTCGTTCTTCGAGGATACCCCTCAGCAGAGATGAAGGCGTTTCATCAAATACTCTGGGCATTATCCGATTAAGCACCTCTATCAGGTAAATCTGCAGTCCTCGTTTACTCAAAGCTACACTCGTTTCTACACCTATAGGGCCGGAGCCAATTATTACCGCGGTGTTGCCAGTATAATGGAAGATTTGGTCGGCATCCCCCAGTGACTTTAGAGGGAAGACCCCATCAAGATTCGTACCTTTGATGGGGAGCATTACAGGCTTACTGCCGGTGGCAATAATGAGCTTGTCATAGGTCAAACTCGTGGTATCCAAGGACACCCTTCTATCTTCGGGGCTGATGCTGGTGACTTTTTGACCGAAGATGGTTTTGGTCCTCTCTCTGGAGTAATCCCTTTTGGTTCTTAGAAATACATTCGGTCTGCTGAGTTCACCAGCGAGGTACTGGGGAAGAGCACAGGGCGAGTACTCAGGGTATATCTCCTCAGAGATTATCGTAATCTCAGCCTGGCCATCAAGACGCCGAATAGTGGAGCTGGCAGTATTGCCGGCAACTCCGTTGCCGATGACAATGACCTTCATAATTATGCCTTACGGATTACACTGGCAGCTAGACGCAGCTGGAACTGCTGTCTAACCAGCAGGTGCCATAGTAAATTTGCGCATTGATTCATAGAGCTTCTCGGCGGCTTCTCTTTGCCGCCTCTTATTGATCTCGCTGGCGTCAACATATTGTATGGCTTCGGTCTCGCAGAAATTAACACATGCGGGGTCACCATCACACAGGTCGCAACTGATTATCCTGCCGGCAACATGGTCAAAACTCACTGCCCCAAAAGGGCATACGGCTACGCATGTCTTACACTCAATACAGCGGTCATAGTCGATTACTACCCTGCCCAAATGCTCGTCCCAGGAGCGAGCATTGGTCGGGCAAGCATCTATGCACGGTGCTGGTTCACACTGGTTGCAGACCATGGGCATCATTATCCCTTCCATTTCCCACTTGGTAATATGGATTCTGGCTCGTGAAGGGTTACTAACCCCTTCGTGTTTAACCGAGCAGACCAGCTCGCATAAACGGCAACCAGTGCATTTATCGTAATTTACTACCAGCATTTTTGGCATAGATAAACACCACCTTTCCCTATGACCACTAGAGCATATGTGATGGCTCCTGGTCTATACCCAGTTTGCGGAGTGTCTCCGGACGAGGAACACCATTCTCATCCCAGCCGTGAAGCTCATAGTATTCATCTATCATCTGCCTGAACTTGTCTCTATCTATGACCTTGCCCCTGACAATGGGTATGCCAAGTTTGGTTGGCTCATCAAAGTATCGGTCAACCAGCCAGTCGTCATTTCTGGTCAGTCCTTCCCTGATGTTAAACAGCCTCTCCATAGTGTAAGCTCTATCAGCTATATTCCAGATATCCAGCGGCGATAGCTCTAACCCGGTGTTGTAGTAAAGCAATTTAGACCACTCATCAAAGTTGGGAAAGTTGGGGCCAAGGAATAACGTGTGATACTTACATATACCAAGGCAATCTACCGCCTCAAAGCATAATTCCTGCCATATAACCTGCCACGGTTTTCCCTCGTAGTCGGTAAAATTTGAGGTTAATGGACCGTCATAAGCTACCGGTTGACTATATATCTTTCTGAGAATAGGCTCAGGTAGATGATACAAGTCAATCGCTGGTCGGCTTCTCAAGTGGTCAGAACCCCTGGAGCTGGTGGCTATACCCAGTGCCAGAGATGGGGTTGGCCTTTCATCAGAGTGGAGGTTACTCATACCTTTTACATGAATTAAATATTGGGCAGAGTCCTTGCCTATCTTCTCCGCGGCTCGTAGCGGTCCCTCAGCCAGGATATCGCCTAGCCCCTGCCTTCGGGCAATACGATGCACCATCTCAATGACCGCCTCATCATTACCAAACCTCAACTCTAAGCCATCGGTATCCTTATTGGTCAGAATACCCTTTTCATATAGCTCCATTGCCCAGGCAATCATGCTACCTGTCTCCAGGGTATCCAGACCGTAGCTATTTACCAGGTGATTGCATACCAAAATAGTAAGGGGGTTTCTACAGCCTGGCTCAGCCGCCCAGGCACCCATTGAGGTATATTCGGGACCCTCATCATAAACCCCGGTGTAGGGGCCACTAGGTATAATATATTTACCTCGGCAGTGGACCTGGCAGCCGAAGCAGCCAGCCATGCCCAGGCTAAATTCCTCAAGAGCTTCCGGCTCAATATCATCAGCTTCCTCAAGCTGATTAAGCTGGAAGTTTCTAACTCTGACCAGACCCTGACTATTAGTTGCCCCCCAGATGAAGGTCGTACCTAACTTTCCCTGTTCTTGAGACACCTTAGCCGAGGTTACCTGGCTGATTAGCCTCTTATTATATTCCAGGGCTTCATCAGGGTGCTCTATTTTAATATCCATGGTGCCTCTAACTGCTATTGCCTTGAGGTTCTTGGAGCCGAGTAGGGCCCCCATCCCCGACCTGCCCCCCGCATTCTTGAGCTCAGTCATAACATTGGCGTACCTCACCAGCTTTTCACCGGCCAGACCTATGGTCAGTATCTTTATATCTCTATCGCCCAGTTCTTCCCGAATAATCTCCTGGGTCTCATGAACATCCTTCCCCCAGATGTTTAAGGCATCTCTTATTTCAATTTCACCATTATGAACCCACAAATAGACTGGTTTTTCTGCCTTTCCCTTTATTACCAGGTGGTCAAAGCCAGCCCATCTCATTTCGGGAGCAAAGAAACCACCCATGTTGGTACTGCCGACAAAGCCAGTAAGCGGTGACTTGCCCCCGATATGGGTTCTAGCTGAAGCCGAAGCTAGGGTACCAACCAGAATCCCGGCACTAATCAGAGCCACGTTATCCGCTCCCAGAGGGTCAGTGCCGGGCTCTATATGGTTATACATTAAATACATATCCAACCCTCTACTACCCAGAAACAGCTTCCGCAGCTTGATTGGAATGGACTTTACCTCAATTTTACCTTTAGTCAGATTAATATAGGCTATCTTCCTATTTAGCGCCATATATTCACTCTCGCCTCTTTTCCTTTTTAACCATAGCTTCCTCAGCTAAGCGCCTGTTTACCTCCCATACCGGTCCCCTTATCCTGGGCAGGTTGGGCCGGGGCCAGGATACACGCCACTCAAAACTACAATTGGGACATTTATAGGTTTTTGCTCCCTTGGGTGGGCTGATTCTAGTGAAGCAGTTTAGGCATCTAAATGCCCCTGAGGTTCTACCCTTAGCTGTAGTTTCCGCCGTTGTCTCTTTGTTCAAGATAACCTCATCTTCTACCTTTGTTGCTATAATGCGCTTGGGGGTAGGGTTGGTACCACGAAGCCAAGCAAGAAAGCCCTACACCGTGTTCCATTATACCATACTTGCTCTCAAGGGATAATCGCCAACATTTATACTCGTTCATATTGATTAGTGATGCCTTGCCTCCTTAAGAGACTCTAGAGACCAACCGGAAAGGTGTCTTCGTCAGCGGCGATGCCTTAACTCAGCCAGCGAACGAGATATGCACCGAATACGAAGTCCTTGATTCCAGATACCTAGGGACAAACTGAACATTTAGCTAGATTGTGCAATGTGTGGCTTGGTATTAGCCGAATTTCTGGAAGGAGTAGCCTACTCCGGGTTCAGTTATGATGTATCGGGGCAGGCTGGGGTCTGGTTCTATCTTCTGACGCAGATGTGAGATGTAGATGCGCACATAATCCAGGTCATCAGTATATTCCCAGCCCCATACCTTTTCCAGGAGCTGCTTGTGGGTAAGAATACGGCCGGCATTCTCTACCAGGAGGGCAAACAAGCGGAACTCTCTCGGGGTGAGCTTAATCCGCTTGCCATCCGCTATAATCTTCCGCTCAGTAATATCAACGGTAAGGAGGCCATCGCTATAGATAACTCCCTGCCTTATATCCTGCGAGGAGGGCAACTCGGCGCGGCGTAATACTGCTCGCACCCTGGCTACCAGTTCCCTACTCCCCACTGGCTTGGTGATGTAGTCATCGGCTCCGTGGTCAAGCCCACGCACTACGTCCTCCTCGGACTTGTGCCGACCAGTAATCATAATGATCGGTATATCAGAAATTTCACGGATGCGGCTGCAAACCTGCCAGCCATCTATGCCGGGTATCATCACATCCAGAAGCACTAAATCTGGTCTCTGGTCAAAGATAAGCCGTAGCCCTTCCCGCCCACTCCTAGCCTTGAGCACCTCGTATCCTTTCTGGGTAAGAACCTGCTCAATCAGATTAAGAAAGGCGGGGTCGTCATCAATTATAAGGATTTTCTTGGTCATTACCGTTTCCCCCGGGTGCTAAGTACCATCTTTTGTCCGTTGTCGAAGCAGTTCTGCAATCACTTCAGGTAACTGGCGAGTATTGATTGGTTTGGGTAAGTAGGCATCGCACCCGGCGTCAATAATCTCTACCTCGTCTCCCTTCATAGCATGAGCCGTAACGGCAATAATGGGGATATGGTTGAAGACTGGCATCTGCCTCAGTCTTTTGGTTACTTCAAGCCCGCTCATTTTGGGAAGGGATATATCCATTATAATGAGGTCTGGTTTCTCCCTGGTAGCCATATCTAGTGCCTTTTCCCCGTCAGTCGCCCCGAGTAGCCTATAGCCCTTCGGCCTAAGGGTCATCTCAATCAGTCTCATATTTAGGGGATTGTCTTCTACAATTAGTATTTTCTCTTTCATGGCGGTTTCTTTCCTTTGAATAGGGCTAAACGACTGGGGCTAGTAGTAGAGTAAAGGTAAACCGGCTTCCCTTGCCATATTCACTCTCGACCCGAATCTTACCACCGTGCTTCTCAATAATTTGCTTGACCACCGCTAGTCCTAGCCCAGCCCCACCCTTTTCCCCGGTTAGGGGATTGTCTAGCTGGCGGAAAGGTTCAAATATCTTTTTCTGGTCTTCCTTGTTGATACCAACACCATTATCAATCACGCTGACGTGACACCACCCACCCTTCTTGATAGCCTCAATCTTTAGCTTGCCTCCATCCGGGGTAAACTTAGTGGCATTGCCCAACAGGTTTAAAAGTACCTGTTTTACTTTGGCTTTATCGGCATAAACCGGGGAAAGCCCCTTTTCTACCTCGATATCAAGGTTTTGCTTTCTTGGTGCCAGTATAGGCGTCATAGTTCTTTTTAACTCTTCCAGGATGTCGGGCAGAATAACCTCAGCCAGCCTGAGTTTTATCTTGCCCGATTCTACCTTGGACAGGTCAAGGACATCATTGATTAAGCCCAGCAGGTGCTTGCTACTGCTCAGGATGTCGTCCAGGCACTGCTTCTGCTCACTATTAATATCCCCGGGCACCCCGTCCGCCATCAATTCGGAGAAGCCGATAATAACATTGAGCGGGGTGCGTAGCTCGTGGGACATATGAGCCAGGAAGTCCGACTTAGCCTGGCTAGCCGCTTCCACCTCATTGGTTTTCTCCATAAGTTCCTGCTGTTGTGCCATCAATTGCTTATTCTTTTCCTCAAGTTCTTGCTCCGCCCGCTTGCGCTCAGTGACGTCTCTAAGTGAAACCAAACCGGCTGCTTTGCCTTGATATTCAGTCCGTGCACCAACTGCGCTTATCCACATTTCCTTACCAGCCTTGTTTATCAGCCGAAACTCATTGACCTGCCGCTGGTCATTTCCAAACATATCCTTGGTTATAATGGTGAGAACTCGCTCTCTTTCCTCTGAGGGAACGAAATCGAATGGGTTCACTTCAGGCACTTCCCCCACAGAATCCAAGCCAAACATTTCTGTGGCGGCTTGATTAGCCAGCAATAGTTTCATTGTTTCATCAATAACGATTACACCCTCAAGCTTTTGCTCAAACAAGGTTCTATACTTCTCCTCCGACTGCTTCAAAGCCACCTCCGATTGCTTGTGCTTTTCTTCCAGTTCTATGTTGTGCAGGGCGAGAGCAATATCATTGGCGAGTTCTTTGAACAAAGATTGCTCTTCCTCATCGGTGACAAGAGCTCGGGGAATGGAGACACACAACACCCCGTAGGCCTTTCCTTTATGTTCCAAACCGATAGTCATTGCCCCCTTGCCACGGAACATGCCGGCTAGAGGACAGTCAACGCAGGTGGAGGCTGGGGCTTCGGTTACCACCACTTCCGATTGCCTCAGTGCCCTCTGAGCGCAATCGGTCAACTCGCCACGCTTCAGTAACTCGACCATTGGCAGGAAGTCTTTACCCAAACCAGCTTCAGTGGTGGTTACCAGCCCTCCGGACTCATCCAATATAGCCAGCCAGGCGATATAATAGCCACGAGTCTGGATGAGATTGTCGCAGACACCTTTGAGCAGCTTATCGCGGTCTTTTTCTCGGGCAATGAGTTGGTTAACGTTGCGAATAGCTTGAAGCACGGCGTTGAGGTGCTCTATCCTTTGCTCCATCTGCTTGCGCTCGGTGATGTCCCGGCACACGCAGAAGACCAGCTTCTGACCCGCGCACACGGCCCCATTGGTGCTGATTTCAACGTCATAGACCGTACCATCCTTGCGACGATGGTACGTCTGGAATTGGGCACCGGCTGCGTCAACACTCCGGATCATCTCGAGCAGTTGCTCGCGTGGCCACTGAGTATCCCAATCCCACACATGGAGCTGAGCGGCTTCCTTGGGGGAGTATCCGAGCATCTCGGCAAATTGCTGGTTCGCCTCATATACCTTGCCATTCTTATCAAGGATAACGATCCCATCTCTGGACTGATCGATTAGGATACGCCGTCGGATTGCTTCATCGACCAGTGCCTCCTCCATCTGCTTGCGCTCGGTGATGTCCTCCATAATGGCATCCAAATATAGAACCTTGCCCGTATCGTCTCTTACCGCCATCACTCTATTCAACACCACCATTTCCGTCCCATCCTCTTTCTTCCAGCGTAGTTCCCTTACTACCTTCCCTCTAGTTGAGGCTAATTCCTGAACGAGGGCTTCTCTTTCTTCTGGATACACATACAACTCAGAAATATCCATCTTCAGGAGCTCTCTCTTGGAGTAGCCGGTAATCTCTTCCATGGCGGGATTCACTTCCAGTATCCTGCCTGGGGGTCCCGGTGTCGACCTAAGTATGCCTAATTTCACGTTGTTTATCAGGCTTCTATACCTTTCTTCAGAGTCTTTTAGCGCCTCTTCCGCCCGCTTGCGCTCGGTGATGTCCCTTGATACGTGAACAACCTGTATGACCTTTCCATTTTCATCTTTTACTGGAGATGTAGACACCTCTACATATATCTTTTCACCATCCGCACGGCAATGCACATGCTCGGCTGCGGAGTACTTTCCGCTGGCTACGGTATCCGAGAGGGGGCAGACGTTATCCGGTCCTGTACATGGTTTAGACCGGTGATGGCTTATCTGGTAACAGGTCTTCCCTATGACCTCTTCTTCTTTCAACCCAAGATGCTTCAGCAAGGCACTGTTGACTCCGACTATCCTGAAATCATGAACATCGATGAGGGAGATAGCATCATTAGTGCTGTCAAGGACAGTTTTCGAGAATTCTTTTGAGCGTTTGAGCTCCTCCTCCGCCCGCTTGCGCTCGGTGATGTCAACAAAAGAACCCAACCTGCAAATAGGCCTGCCAGCTTCATCTTTAACCACGCTTGCTGACAGCTGGACATCGAAGATTGAGCCGTCCTTTCTCTTGGCGGCTAGTTCACCTATCCAGCCCCCTCGTTCCATCGCTACTTGCATTATCTCCACAGCCTTTTCTGCTACCTGCCAGAATTCTACAGCATTCTTCCCCAGAATCTCCTTCTCATCGGCATATCCCCACATTTTGAGAAAGGTATTGTTTACGTAGGTCAGATTACCTTCAAGGTCAGCTATGCCAATAGCGTTCATGGACGAGGCAATAGCATTATCCTTAATCCTCATCTCCTTCTCTACCTGCTTGCGCTCGGTGATGTCGCGGGCAATGCCTAACACCAAAGTTTTACCTTTAATTTTTACTGGGAATGTCCTTATTTCCACTGGAACCTGACTGCCGTCTTTCCGATTTAGAGTAAACTCATCTGGTCCAGTGGCTTTCCCCAGAGCATTTCTGACTAAAAGCGCAGCCGCTCTTGGGATTTGGCTTCGTGGTAGCAGGTGTAGTTTTAAAAAGCTCTTCCCAATTAATTCATCTCTCTTGTAGCCAGTTATTTCCTCGGTAGCTTTATTGCCGTCAACGAAGTTACCTTTTAAGTCGTTCAAGTAATAAGCATCTGGTGCATATTCAAATAATATCTTTAGCCTCTCCTCTGCCTGCTTGCGCTTAGTGATTTCAGCCTGTAATACTTCGTTAGTTGTTACCAGCTCTGTAGTTCGTTCCTCCATTCGTCTTTCTAACTCGGTCTGGTCTTGTCCTGGTGCCTCCTCCGTCGGCTTGTGCTCGGTGATGTCGGTGGCAACGGTCGCAATTCCTTTGGGCTTTCCGTCGTCACCTTTCAATAAACTAACCGACATGTAGGTGGCAAAAGGTGTTCCGTCTTTTCTAATACGCCCTATTTTACCTTCCCATGAACCCTGTGTTTTTATCTGATTCATACTCCTCTGGTATTCGTCCATCTGTTCCTCATTATGTAGGTTGACAACTTTCATTCCCATCATTTCTTCACGGGAATAACCGTGCATCCGGGCAAAAGCATCATTAACATATGTCAGTTTTGGTTCCAGGTCAGCTATGGCTACACCGTCGATCGACTGCTCAATAGCAGAACTTAGTTTTCTCATTTCTTCCTCCATCGGCTTGTGCTCGGTAATATTAAAAGGGGGCATCTTGCTAGCCCCCTTTTCTTTCTTTGCCTCTTTCTTCGTCATGCTCCCTTTTTTTAGACATCCCCATCCTCCTCAGTTAGTTTTGGTGGCAATGGTCGCAAAAGGCACAAATATTGCCAATGAGTATTAAAGCAAGTAGCTTAATAACGCTAATTGTACCATAAAAGCACAAAAAATGCCAGTAAGTACTTAGAGGGAATTAATCGCTGTTGTCTATTGTATCACGAAAGCACAAAAAATGCCAGTAGGCATTTTAGGAATTTATAAAAATAACCTGCTTTGCCTTTGGCAAAACAGGTTAAGTGAGGGGGTTGGGGGGATAGGTTACTAAATAATAGCCTAAAGGGGGTAGATTAAAAACAATCTTGTTACCAGAATGGGGCTCAATCAGGTGGTGCTAGAGTTAATATCTTAAGGCTAGCTTTCCCAGCCGAATATTTTCACCTCGTATTGCGTCCTATTTCTTGGTGGTTACCATTCCTCTCTGGGAACTGCCCTTAATTCAGCCTCATAATTAGGGAAATAACCGAATGTTGCATCTGGTGGAGCATTTTTTAGGATGCTTTCCTTTACCTTCTGGTATTGACCCTGATATTCAGGGATTTGCTCTCCCTTTTTGTCGAATACCATAACCACACCATTTGGGCACTTAATAGCAGTTTTAATCATTATCGTCCTCCTTTTATTGTTGGCGCTATACTCATAATAAAACTGTGGTATTAAATTGCTCATAAAAATGGCGTTTAAATTTCATTAAAATCTCACATTGTGAAACCAGCCGGCGGAGTCACAAATTGACCGGCCAATTCACCTATGCTATATTCAGATAGGTTAGAGGGATTAGAAATATGGAGATTAGCTGGTTAGGTCACTCTTGCTTCAGGATTAGGGGTAGCCACGCCACAATTATTACTGACCCTTATCCACCGAGCCTGGGCTACTCGTTGGGCAAGCCTACCGCCCGCATTGTAACGGTAAGCCACCAGCACCTGGGTCATTCCTATGTTCAGGGCATTAGTGGTGAGCCGAGGCTGGTCACCGGACCCGGCGAGTATGAAATCAGTGGCGTCCTGATTATAGGGATAGCTACCTTCCATGATAAGGTGAGGGGCAAAGAGAGGGGCAAAAATACCGTCTATCTTACCGAGGTAGATGAGGTATCAATATGTCACCTTGGTGACTTGGGGCATGTGCTTACTGCGGAGCAGGTAGAGGAGCTAGGCAACGTGGATGTGCTGCTGCTCCCTGTAGGCGGGGTGTCAACTATTAATGCGTCTATGGCCGCTGAGGTAGTACGGCAGCTTGAGCCAAAAGTAGTGGTGCCTATGCACTTCAAAACCCCGGCACTGAGCCGGGAGCTGGAGCCGGTAGATAAGTTCCTCAAGGAGATGGGGGCAGAGCAATTGACTCCCCAACCCAAACTGTCTAT
>JAUWIC010000066.1 GCA_030605575.1 Dehalococcoidia bacterium | reverse complement strand
CAGGATTTCAACCGGGGTAGCTGGCTCAGCCTTTCTCACCCGCTTACCCATATCATCAAACATAGCCTTTACCCTACCCCAGGTGGTGCCAACTACGATGGTGTCGCCAAGTCTTAAGGTTCCGGTTTGAACTAACACTGTAGCTAATGGTCCCTTAGTCCTGTCCATCTTAGCTTCAATAACTACCCCCACCGCCGGCTGAACAGGGTTTGCCCTAAGCTCCTCCATCTCAGCCACGACCAAAAGGTTTTCCAGCAGCTCGGTGATGCCTATCTTCTCTTTAGCTGAAACTGAAACCGAGACTATGTCGCCTCCCCACTCTTCAATAAGCAGACCGGCATCAGACAGCTGCTGCTTAACCAGCTCAAGGTTAATATCGGGCTTATCAATTTTATTAATAGCCACCACTATAGGCACCCCGGCCGCCCGGGCATGGTCTATAGCTTCCAAAGTCTGCGGCATTACTCCATCATCAACGGCTACTACCAGAATAACGACGTCGGTTACCTGAGCCCCACGAGCTCGCATAGCCGTAAAGGCTTCGTGGCCCGGGGTATCGATAAAGGTAACCTTCCGCCCGTTGACCTCTACTTGATAAGCACCAATATGCTGAGTAATACCCCCGACCTCGCTAGCCATTACATTGGTTTGTCGGATAGCATCCAAAAGTCTGGTCTTACCGTGATTAACATGCCCCATAATAGTAACTACCGGCGGTCGTGGCCGCAAACCACCAGGTTCCTCACCCGGGGGATATCGACGCCCCTTGGTTTCACTAATAGCCCCGGTTGACCTTCGTCGAGGCTTCAAGCGTGCCTGGGAACCAAAGACGGCAGCTACGGTAGCCGCCGCCTCATAATTAATGACCTGATTAATATTAGCCATAATGCCATTTCTCATCAGTTGTTTAATAACCTCTATGGCACTAACCTGCAAAAGGTCAGCCAGTTGCCTCACACTTAAGGTAGGGGGAATCTCAACCAATTGTGCCTCCAGTGATGAAGAACTGCCACTGAGCCCTTCCCCTGAAGCGTCTGAAATATTACCCGACTTACTTACCTCGGCCACTGATTGACTCCTTGAGAATGTTTTTGCCATATGTAATAAGCTGTTCTCGATTATCCGGGGTGAGAGTAGTCCGCAGGGCATACTCCAGCCGACCACCCCTTAGCCCGACCTCCCAACACTCGGGTGACTGGCATAAATAAGCACCACGCCCTGCCTTCCCCCCACCAGTATCAACCTCTACACTTCCGCCGGAAATACACACCAAGCGGATTAGCCCCCGTTTAGGTCTTACCTGACGACAAGCCACGCAAGTTCGCTGCGGTACACGCTGACTAATACTCTTCATCCTCCTCACCAGTTTCTAAGGTTTCTGAGGCTCGACGTCGTTTCTTAATCTTGATGCCATCCTCAGCACTCCCCTTGGCTTGAACACCCTTCTTTTGCTTCTTCCTTGATTTAGCCCCGGGCTTAATCGGTGCCGGTACCAAAATATCCTCGACGAACCTAAGCTGAGCCTTTTCGGCTACTACCTGCGGTTCAAAGGGAACCGGAGGAGCAAACGTCTCCTCAACAGCTGGTACCGGCTCAGCCGCTTCTTCTAATGCCTCTTCTGACTCGACAATAGTTGGTACTTCGGCAGGGAACTCCTCACCAGCTATAGCCGCTTCTTCCGTCTCAGTTGTTACCAGCTTAGCTTCCGCCACCCTTTCTGCCTCAGCCTCTGAGGCACTCTTAATATCAATTCGCCACCCGGTGAGTTTAGCTGCCAGTCTAACGTTCTGCCCCTCTTTACCAATAGCCAAAGAAAGTTGCTTATCAGGGACGACTACAGTAGCTGCCTCCTGCTCACCACCCAGTTTAACCCTTAATACCTGGGCTGGATTAAGAGCGTTAGTAATAAAAACGGGAGTATCCGGGCTCCACATAACAACATCTATCTTTTCACCATTTAGCTCACTGACAATATTTTGTATCCTGATACCACGCAATCCAACACAGCAACCAACCGGGTCAACGCCATCCTGCTGGGCAGCCACAGCCACTTTACTCCGAAAGCCAGCTTCGCGGGCAACCGACTTTAACTCCACTGTCCCGTTAAAAACTTCAGGAACCTCTAGTTCAAAAAGCCGACGCAACATATTGGGATGAGAACGCGACACCACCACCCGAGGCCCTTTGGTAGTCCGGGCTACCTCTAAAAGGTAAACCTTGAGCCTTTGCCCTATCCGGTACCTCTCATTGGGTACCTGTTCAACTGCGGGCAGTATTGCCTCGGTTCTACCCAAATCAATAAATATCTGCTTGGGCTCAATACGCCGCACCAGCCCGATGACAATATCGCCTTCCTTATCAGCAAACTCCTCAAATATGGCACTATGCTCGGCTTCATGAAGACGCTGGAGAATAACCTGTTTTGCCGTTTGAGCCGCAATGCGCCCAGCATCACGGGGGGTGACTTCCACCTCAATAGTGTCACCAATCTGCGCCTCTGGCTTAACCCCACGTGCCTCATCTAGCGATACCTCACGACGAGGGTCTGATGGCACCTCGACTACAGCTTTCTCAGCCCATACTTGAACCTTGCCGGTGGCAGGGTCAATCTTGACTGAGATATTCTGGTTAGCCGCAAAGTTATCCTTCCTATAAGCTGAGACCAGCGCTGCCTCTACGGCGCCAATAACTACTTCCCTGGGCAGGTTCTTTTCCGCCGAGAGTTGAGTGATAGCGAGCAGAAAGTCACTCTTCATCTCAGAATAAAACCTCCAATTTTATTATTCCCCATACAACAAAAAAGTGGGAATAAACCCACTTCACAATTCAATCTTCGTCTAATAAAAGTATAGCATAATCAGGTTTTAAAAAGCAATAGTATAAAATACCTATAAATTTGAATGAGGTTGCTTATTAAGGGAAGATTGAAGGGGCTTCGCCCTTTCAAAAAATTATTCTTCCCCCTCTCCTTGAAAGGAGAGGGGGATTAAGGGGGTGAGGTTGATAAATGATCTCTAAACAAGCTGGTATTAATGCCTAGAAATCCTAGTCGCGTTAAGCTATAATAAGCACTAGCCGTAATGCCGTCCTCAGAACAGGAATTGAGCGTGGATATAGAAAAACTAAAGGCCCAAGTTTCCAGCGAAGTAGACACTCACCGCCACCAGCTTAATGAGCTGAGTCTAAGGATTCACTCCAACCCCGAGCTAGGTTTCCAGGAAATTAAGGCGGTAGCCTGGCTAACTCAATACCTGAAGGAAAATGGCTTTACCACAGAACGGGGCATCTGCCAGCTACCAACCGCTTTTAGAGGAAGTTACGGAAAGGGAAAACCAGCTATCGCTATTCTGGCAGAATATGATGCCCTACCTAAGCTTGGTCATGCCTGTGGGCATAATCTAATCGCTGCCAGTGCTGTTGGCGCTGGAATAGCTTCCAAGCTAGCCATTGACCAGTTTGGGGGTAGCCTTATCATTATTGGCACACCGGCTGAAGAGCTAGGCGGGGGTAAGGCAATAATGGCAGAAAGGGGAGGCTTTGATAACCTGGACATAGCTATGATGGTGCACCCGGGGGTGCGTGACACGGCTACTATCCAAGCCCTTGCCT
>JAUWIC010000025.1 GCA_030605575.1 Dehalococcoidia bacterium | reverse complement strand
TAAAGGTTCTGCCTATCAAATTAACTACTATCGCTTGGTTATTGACTATGTAGCCTCTACCAGGCACACCGGAGGGATAATTTAATGGGCGTAGGATAGGCATTTCTCCATCAAGGTAGGGGATAATTTCCTTCTGAGCCCATATATGATTACCCGAGGTCAACACATCAACGCCAGCATTGAGTAGCTCTTCAGCTGTAGTTGAAGTTAGACCTAAACCGCCAGCAGTATTCTCACCGTTAGCTATAACCAGGTCTAGCCCATATTGCTGTCGCAAATCTGGCAAAAGCTCGTTTACTGCTTGCCGACCAGGTCGGCCAATTATGTCACCAACCGCCAATACTAGCACTAGTTGTTCAGTAAGGGTAGAGCCACCCACCGGGTTTTGCCTTCTTCCCCTTGCCGATACCTCCTATTTAGCATAGTCTATAGCTCTTGTCTCCCTGACCACAGTAACCTTTATTTGCCCCGGATACCCCATGCCTTCTTCTATCTTCTTAACAATGTCTCGGGCTAGCCTCATTGACCCTAAATCATCAATCTCTTCAGGCTTGACTAAAATACGAATTTCACGACCGGCTTGAATGGCAAAGGATTTCTCTACTCCCTTGAAGCTATTGGCTATGTCTTCCAACGCCTTCAGCCGCTTCAAGTAGCCCTCCAATGATTCACGCCTTGCCCCTGGTCTGGCGCTACTAATAGCATCGGCCGCTGAGATGATAAAGCCCCACATGCTAGTAGTATCGGTCTCAAAGTGGTGCTCGGCAACACCCTGAACCACCTCTGCGGATTTATCCCATTGCTTAACAAGGTCAGCCCCGATGGCAGCATGAGTGCCTTCTACCTCGCGGTCTACCGCTTTACCAATGTCATGAAGCAGGCCAGCTTTCTTGGCTGTGGCAACATTGGCTCCCAACTCTGAAGCAATCATACCAGCTAGATAGGCAACTTCAATACTATGGGCTAAGACATTTTGTCCGTAGCTAGTGCGAAACTTAAGGCGACCAAGCAACTTAATTAACTCAGGGTGTAAGCCATGCACCCCCACTTGGTATGCTGCTTGTTCTCCAGTACTATAGATAGTAGCATCCACTTCCTCCTTGGCTTTAACTACCACTTCTTCAATGCGAGCCGGGTGGATGCGCCCGTCAAGGATAAGCCTGTTTAGGGCAACGCGAGCCACTTCTCGCCGCACCGGGTCAAAGCTAGACAGCGTCACCGCCTCAGGGGTATCGTCAATAATTAGGTCAACGCCAGTAGCCTGCTCCAAGGCTCTGATATTGCGACCCTCCCGTCCGATAAGCCGCCCCTTCATCTCATCGCTGGGGAGGGGAACACTAGCCACTGTAGTCTCAGATACAACCTCAGAGGCAGAACGCTGGATAGCCCCAGATAAAATTTCCTGAGCTTTCTTGCTAGCCTCCTCCTTTAACTCGGCTTCCCACTGGTGAAGGCGCCGAGAGGCTTCCTCCCGCATCTCAATCTCCATAGCCTCAAGCAGGGCTTGCTTTGCCTCAGCGGTAGACATGCCCGAAATCAGCTCCAGCTGCTTTAACTGCTTACTTCTAGCCTCTTCAAGCTGGGTGCGGATGGACTCTATTTGCTTTTCTTTGCCAGCCAGATTACGCTCACGATGGTCGACACCTTCTATCTTGTGCTCCAAGGTAGTTTCCTTTTGCGCCACACGGTTCTCATGGCGCTGTAGTTCCAAGCGCCGCTCGCGATACTCTGCCTCAGTGGCTGACTTGAGTTTCTCCACCTCCTCCTTAGCCTCACGAACCACTTCCCTGGCTTTGAGCTCAGCCTCAGCCCTCAGGCTGGAGGCCTTCCTCTCAGCAGTACGCATTTCTCGGGTAAGCCTAAATCGTCTAAAAAAGAAGACAAAGGCTGCCCCAGCCACCCCACCAATGATGAAAGCAAAGATAATGGTTACTACACTTATTGTCGTTATATTCATGGCATTTTGCCTCTCTTCCTGTGGCTTTAATATAATTAACTAATACTACTTACTTTGCCAATTTTAAGTCAAGGTAAAAGCTAGCTAGACCCCTGTTTTGACCACACCCGTTGCACGGTGTGATTTATCACCCCGTAACTAAAGCCACGTCGCCTAAGATATTCACCTAACCGGTGACGAAAGCTTTGATAGTCGGAGGTGGGCAAACTACGAGCTTTATTAAGGGCGGCTCGATAAGCACTATCATCGTCATCAATTACATCAGCCACTTGGTCTATAATGTCTTGGGCTACCCCCTTTCGCCTTAGTTCTAACTTAGTTAGCCACCGACTGCGCGGGCTAAACGATTCCCGGTTATCCTTCCAGAATTGAGTAAAGGCGGTATCATCTACTAGCCCCTGCTCCTTTAGCTTGGCCAGCACTGCCTCGACACAGTCACCATCAAAACCACGCTGGTAAAGCCGCTGCTTTAGCTCTGACTGGCTTCGAGGTCGATAGCTAAGGTAACGGGCAGCAGCATTAAGGCAGCGGTGGAAGTGGTCAGACCGAGCTAGGGCTTCAAGGTGACTGGTGGATAGCTCCTGTCCCACCTGTAACCCCTCTTTTACCGCCACCTCAGCTTCCAAACTAAAAGCAAACCTGCCATCCAGAAATACATTCACTCGCTTTCCCCGAGCCTTCCCGAAGCGGATGGCGGTAATTTTGCTCATTAACTTGCCTACCCCCTTTAAAAACGTAAGGCTGAAGCCTATGCCTCAGCCTTACTTACTCCTATTACCTACCAGGTTATCTGTTTAAGATGTCTTAATCATCAGGCATCGTAATATGGGTGGTGGCAACTGAGGCCCTAATCTGCTGCTCAATCTCCTGGGCAAGCTCAGGGTTCTGGCTCAGGTATTGCCTGGCACTCTCCCTACCTTGCCCCAAGCGAATATCACCATAGGAGAAAAAAGCGCCAGCCTTCTTCACTAGCCCCCACTCAACACCAAGGTCGATAAGATTACCCTCCTTGCTTATCCCGTAGCCAAACATGATATCAAACTCAGCACTCCTGAAAGGAGGGGCAACCTTATTTTTGACCACCTTAGCCCTGACACGACTACCTATTGCCTCCGTTCCCCCCTTAATTGTTTCCACGCGCCTCAGGTCTATTCGTATTGAGCTGTAGAATTTCAATGCCCTGCCGCCTGGTGTCACCTCAGGGCTGCCAAAGATAATTCCAACCTTTTCTCTTAGCTGGTTGATGAATACCACCGCTGTACCTGACTTAGCGATAGCAGCGGCTAGCTTTCTTAGTGCTTGTGACATCAAGCGGGCTTGTAAGCCGACATGGGTATCCCCCATCTCCCCCTCAATTTCAGCTCTGGGGACTAAGGCAGCTACAGTATCAATCACTATCACATCAATAGCCCCACTCCTGACCAGCGCCTCGGTGATGTCCAGAGCCTCCTCGCCAGCATCAGGTTGGGAGATGAGCAGGTCATCAACATTGACTCCGCAATTGGCGGCATAAGAAGGGTCAAGGGCATGCTCCACATCAATATAGGCAGCCATACCCCCTCGCTTTTGCGCCTCAGCAATTACATGCTGGGCTAAGGTAGTTTTCCCTGATGCCTCAGGGCCAAATATTTCCGTAATCCGCCCCCTAGGGATACCTCCCACACCCAAGGCTAAGTCTAACGCCAATGAGCCGGTGGGAATAGCTGCCACCAGTGGCGTAGCCATTACCACCCCCAACTTCATCACTGAGCCTTTACCATATCGCTTCTCAATTTGGCTGATAGCTAGCTCTAGCGCCTTCTCTTTCTCCGTGATCATCTTCGCCTTAACTCAATAATAACACAGGCACCCCATCAAAACAAGAGGATATAACTAAGTTCCTGGCTAACCTCAAGCCCGACCCCGTTTAGTCAGTATTGGTTTGGTTGCCAGTCCTGCTCACTATAGAAACCCAGACCAAAGAACCCAGGACCTATGTGTGTCCCCAACACCGGTCCGAGTTCGAGAAGGTCTAGTTCAGCGCAGTTGAAATGGGTTTGGACCTCCTTTTTTAGTACCAAAGCCAGCTCACTGGCATGGGTGTGAACCACTACGGCGTGAATGGGGGTGCTTCCTTCTATCCGTTCCCTCATAACCTCTAGGATATATTCTATAGCTTTACGGGTGGTCCTCGCCTTATGCAGGACTTTAACCTCTCCAGCCTCAAAGGCTAGGACGGGCGTAATCCTGAGCAAGGTGCCAAGTAAAGCCTTGGCACTGCCAATACGCCCTCCCTTCCACAGATATTCCAGGGTGCTAAGCACACCCACAGCATTTATGGATGTGTTGAGCTTGTCAATGGAAGCCTTGAGCTGAGGTAAGGTCTGTCCCGCTTCAGCAGCCTCGGCAGCCCGAATAACTAAGGTCCATACATCCAAAGAGAGTGAATCTACTACTTCAATTTGAGCTTGGGGTAACTTGTCTCTGGCAGCCATAGCTGAATTAACTGTCCCGCTTAAATGGCTGGAGATATGAATAGAAAGGACGGGATGACCGCGTTGGGCTAGTTCGCCATATATGCGGGGAAAATCGCTTACCGAAGGCTGCGAGGTAGTCGGCAGCGTGGCGGCTTTGGCTAGTCGGCGATAGAATTCCTCATTGGTAATGTCCACCCCCTCACTATAGGCGTCTAAGCCGAAGATAACCTTGAGCGGCAAAACGTGAATATCGTATCGGGCAATCTCTTCTGGCGATAGGTAAGCGGTGCTATCAGTAACAATTTTAACCTTTTTAGTCATCACTTTTAGTCCTCCTGAAAGCTAGCCACTAGCGGGGGCAAGCGCTTATGGGCACTAGTGGCTATCATAGACTCAATCTTTTGCCTCAGCCCGGTTGATGTCTGGCCGGTAACCAGATACCGATCGAGCTCCTCATAGCTAAGCCCCAGCTCACCTTCGTCGGTTTGCCCCTGCCATAAACCTGCCGACGGGGGCTTATCAATAATCGGCTGCGGGATACCCAAGAAATTAGCCAATTCCCTTACCTGTCCTTTGACCAGATTACCCAGGGGTAAAATATCTACCCCCCCATCTCCATACTTGGTAAAATAGCCTACAGCCAGCTCACTCCGGTTACTTGCCCCAGCCACTATATATTTAAACTGATTGGCGAAGTAATAAAGGGTAAGCATCCTTAATCTGACCTTGAGGTTGGCTTTAGCTAGCCGGCTGACGCCAGGCTCTACCCCATCACCGGGCAAAGCCTGGAGCAAGGCATCAAAAACAGGGTCAAGAACCACCACTTTAGTCGGGATGGAAAACTGGCTAGCCACCATCAGGGCATGCTCCTCATCCTGTTGACTACTGTGGCAAGGCATAACCACCCCCAACATGTTCTGGGGAAAAGCCCGGTGACACAATACCGCCAATACCGAGGAATCAAGCCCACCACTCATCCCGACCACCACCCCCTTACCCCCGGCAACCAAAGTCTGCTCCCTTATCCAGGCGACTAATTTAGTAGCTAGCTGGTCTGCCTCCATATAAATAGTATACTACGCTATAGCTAGTTAATCAAAAGCTTGGGCGAGGTTAGCGATGGGATGGGCAAATATTATTGAGGCAGCATTGCTGGCAAAGGGGACGGCTGCGGCAGACATTCTTAGCCAGGCAGACCAGCAGGGCATGGTATTCCTTAAATAGCTCACTATCAGTGGGCAGACCGTGCATAAAAAGGGTCTGATAAGCAGTGTAGCTATTGGTCTCGGGAGCCAGGCCGATACGGTCAATTATACGACGGGTATAAGCATCAATAACAAAAACGGGTTTGTTGGCACCATAAAGTATTATGGAATCGGCGGTCTCCTGCCCGATACCGTGGATGGAAAACAGTTGCTGGCGGAGGTCATCAATATTATTAGCCAACAGCTTATCAAGGTTATCACCATAGCGCTCTCCCAGCCAGTGAGCCAGGGACTTAAGCTTTAGCGCTTTGGCGTTATAGTAACCACAGGGGTGGATAAGGGCGGCGACCTCGGGGAGGGGCAGCCGGCGCAGCGCTTCTGGTGATAGTGCCTTAGCTGCTTTTAGATTGGTTATAGCCTTCTCGACATTGACCCAGGCGGCGGACTGGGTAAGGATGGCACCGACTATCATCTCAAACGGCTCTTCGGCTGGCCACCAGTGCTGTGGCCCATAGCAGTCCATAAGCCGGTGGTAGATATCCTGTAGCTTCTGGCTTATTCCACAAGCTTTGGTTAGCCATTGGGGTACCTTAGCCTCAGCCACGGAGTCATACTCCGGGATGTAGGGTTTGATATCAATTACCGGGGTGCCATCGAAAGCATCCAGACCTTGAACCACCAGTATATTCCCCCGGCGCTGAAGTAGTCTAACCGTACTCACCCCTATTGGATTGGGTCTCTGGGGCGACCGGGTGACAAAGAGTCCCACCAGGGGGAACTCCTGTTTGCCCATAGGGTGCACCTTGGTCGGCACTTTACCAGCGGGAGCCTGATGCATCCAGTAGAGAACTACGATGTGGGAGAACCCCTCCACCCCATCCAGAGCCTCGGTCAGGCTACTATCAACCACAATCTCGGAAATAACCTTTCCCTCATCTGGCTGCGGCGGCTGGGCAATTTTACTTCTAACAACACCTATAGGCTTTAAGGTCATATCAGGCAGTTCGTTAGCCAATTTAACCCCTGCGACTTGGTTTCCCAGCCATAAGCATATCATTCCCTCACTGATAGTGGCAAATCTTGGGCTTAGTTTGCGGGTTCACAGTAGGCTATAATGTGCTACAATAGAGTTTAATTAGGGGTTGAGTAAGTGAGACCAAAACAAAGGTTACGACGGGGGCTAATTATCCTGGGCAGCATCGTAGCCGCTGGCACTATTGGCTATATGCTCATTGAGGGGTGGTCACCTATTGATGCCATCTACATGACTATGATAACCATATCCACCGTCGGTTACGGCGAGGTCCACCCTCTCACCGGTGCCGGCCGGATTTTCAGCATTTGCTTAATTGTGGGCGGTGTTAGCGGGGCACTATTTGTGCTAAGTTCATTTGTAGAATATTTAGTAGAAGGGAAATTAGGTGCTACAATAGGGAGGCGACAAATGAAAGGCAAAATAGCAAAACTAAAGGAGCATTTTATTCTCTGCGGCTATGGCAGAGTCGGGGAAGAGATAGCCCGTACCTTTAGTGAGGAAGGTATCCCCTTTGTAATTATTGATAGCCGCCCGGGAAATACTGCCATGGCTGAAGAACAGGGTTATCTTTGCTTGCTTGGCGATGCTACCAGTGATAAATTGCTAGTGGAGGCTGGAATTGAGCGAGCCAGGGGTCTGGTGGCAGCAGTTGGCAGTGATATTGATAATACCTATATTACACTATCGGCTCGGGGGCTGCGCCCAGACCTATTTATTGAGGCTCGAGCTAACAGCAAGGAGGCTGAGACAAAGCTGAAGAAGGCTGGGGCTAACCGTGTGGTGTCGCCCAATAGCATTGGTGCTCGGCGCATGGCTATGCTAGCCCTGCGTCCAACGGTGGTTGATTTTATTGACACGGTAACCCATCGCCGTGGTCGAGAGTTGCAGATGGAGAATATAGCCGTAGGCAGCAACTCGCCTTTGGTTAGTCTAACTGTTGAAGCAATTCGCCACCGAACCAAAGCTGCTATCCTAGCAATAAGTAAGAAAGGCGGCAAACTCCTGGCTAACCCACCCAGTGAAAGAGTTATTGAGACTGGAGACCGCCTAATCGTCATTGGCACCAAGGAGCAGCTAACAGCTCTGGAATGCCTTTGTGAAGGAGGTCAACCCCAATGACTAAGGTCAAGGTAGGGATTATCAATGTTACCGGTTATGCCGGTGTTGAGCTAGCCAGGTTACTGTACCTGCATCCAGAGGTGGAGCTGGCTTCAGTTACCGGGCGCAGTGCTGCCGGGAAGAGGTTGGGCGAGGTTTTGCCCCACCTAGCTAGTATAGACCTGACTATTGAAGCCGAGTTGGGGGAGGTTGAGCTAGCTTTCTCGGCTATGCCCCATAAGGAGAGCGCTAAACAGGTCATACCGCTGTTAGACCGTGGTATTAAGGTAGTGGACATTAGCGCTGATTTCAGGCTGAAGGATGCTACTGAATACCGGCGGTGGTATGGTTTTACCCACCCCGCCCCCCAACTGCTTAAGCAAGCAGTATATGGTCTAACCGAGCTATACCGGTCTCAGGTTGCTCCTGCCCAACTGGTAGCCAATCCCGGTTGTTACCCCACCGGGGCAATTCTAGCCCTAGCCCCGGCAGTCAAGGCAGGTCTCATTGAGCCTGACATTATTATTGATAGCAAATCGGGAGTGTCTGGAGCTGGCAGGACTGTCAGCCTGCAAACTCACTTTGCCGAAGCCAATGAAGATGCTACCGCCTACGCCTTAGACGGGCACCGGCACCTGCCCGAGATTATTCAGGAACTAAAGCTGCTTTGTCCCCAAGGCTCGCTGTCAATAACCTTTGTCCCCCACCTAATACCGATGACCAGAGGGATATTAACTACCGGCTACGCCCGCCTAGCCTCGGGTAAGGTCTCAGTTGACCAAAAAGGCAGGGAGAAACTATTTCAGCTCTATCAGGACTTCTATAAAGACGAACCCTTTGTCAAGGTAGTTGAATTTCCCCCCCACACCAAGCACACCTGGGGAAACAACCTCTGTCTCATTCACCCCACCATTGACACCAAGACGGGGAGGCTGGTGGTTATTAGCGCCACTGACAACCTAGTTAAAGGGGCGGCGGGGCAAGCCATCCAGAATATGAACCTTATGCTCGGCTTACCTGAAACTACTGGCCTTGAAGCGCTGGCAATTTATCCGTGAAAATCAACGTTATTTACGGACTTAAAAGTAACGGGATTTTGATATGCCAAAGAATATAATAGTAATCGGGACGGGCTTACCGCATGATGAACTAGAATTTGAGTCACTACACTCGCAAATCTCACTGCTAGATTACGACATTTCCGTTTTCAATCCTGATATTAGTTCATTCTATGGCTATTCATTAGATCATTACCTTGGGAAGCCTTCCTTGAATGACACTAACTCTTTCAAGCTACAAGAACAGCTAGCTCACTGGCGACGTGAGATTCTTGGAGCGGTTAGAGCTGGTAAGACCGTGTTCCTACTGTTAAATGAACTTCAAGAGGTCTATGTAGCCACAGGAGAAAAGTCATTCTCGGGAACTGGACGGAATAGGCAAGTAACAAGACACGTTACCAGTTATTCAAACTATGCATTAATCCCAGGAGGAATCAATGTCGTCAACTCGAAAGGCACGTCGATGACATTGTGCGGTAAGGATAATGTGCTGGCTACTTATTGGGCAGAGTTGGGCACTGTTTCGGAATTCCGCGTTTTTGTTAGTGATGAAGGAGTTAGACCTTTGGTTATCACAAAAACGGGAAATCAAACGGTTGGCGCTTATCTTAAATGCAAAGATGCACAGGGTACACTAGTTTTGCTTCCATATATTGACTTCGAACGTGAAGACTTCACCTACGAAAGAAAAGGTGAAACATACTTTAATAAAAAGGCAATCCAAACAGGCAATCAGTTTATTTCATCAATTGTCGGTGTGGATAAGGTACTTAGACAAGGCGGAGAGTTTACACCAGCGCCCGATTGGGTAGCACAAGAAAAGTTCGTGTTGCTGAAGGAACAGCAGATTAGGAATAAGCTACTTAAACTAGAAACTAAAATTGATGCTCTACAGAAAGAAAAGGAACATCTCCAGCAAGCTCTAGCCTCAGAAACCGAGCTCAAGGGACTGCTTTACGAGAAAGGAAAGCCCCTTGAAGCCGCTATTTTAAAGAGCCTCAAACTTATTGGCTTTGAAGCCTCACAATATCGCGATAGCGAATCTGAATTTGATGTTGTTTTTGAAAGTAAAGAGGGAAGGCTCATTGGCGAAGCGGAGGGTAAAGATAATAAATCTGTTAATATTGACAAGCTTAGGCAACTCGAAATGAATATACACGAAGATTTTTCTCGTGATGAAATCAACGAAATGGCCAAAGGCGCATTAATAGGCAATGCTTATCGCTTATCACCACCAGAGGATAGGAGTGACTTCTTTACAGAGAAATGCCAAACTGCAGCAAAACGCAGCAGTATTGCTCTGATAAGAACTACCGATTTATTCTACGTTTCAAAATATTTGTCATCCAACGTAGACAAAGTATTTGCGAAAAGATGCCGCGAAGCAATCCTGGATACAGTCGGGATTGTGGTTTTTCCAAATACTCCTGAATATGAGACGCAAGCGCCAGAGACAGTTGTAACCAAACCAAATTGACCAACTACCTTGAAGTTTTAGGGCTTTTGGGGTTCGGCGCCTTTGATTTGAATGTAGTCGAACATTGTGCCCGTGGCTCCCCTGAGGTCCAGGCAGTCAACGATACCTTTATATTTGCCGCCTAGTAGCCCGTCGCCGATGATGTATGCCCCTTCGGCGGCTTCCTTGGCGACTTTAGCCTGTCTCCCCACCTTTCGCACCTTACCGAATTGAGACAGCTTAGCCGCCAGTGTCTCGGCAATCTCGGGGATTCCGGAGAGCCGGCCTGAAAGCAGGATTTCTCTCGGCCTCGCCACCGCCACCATCATCGCCACCACCCCTTTGACGATACTTTCCACGAGCATATTCCAGGAGTCCGCATATTTATCGTGCTCCTTAGCCAGCTCCTCAGGGGTTAAATCGTCCTTGCCGCTGACACCTTTAGCCCCGCCGCTGAAGAGGACTATCCCGGGGAACCTTCCCAGACGCACCGCCAGCTCAGAGTCCATACTCCCCAGGGTGATGAAGCCGGGTCCGCCTGATGTCCCGCCCAGACCATCAACTATCCTGCCACCGTCAACACCGATGACAGCATTAAAAGCATAACCTATCTCAGCCAGGATAAAAGAGGTCTGATTGTAGTCTATGCCGTAAAGCTCTGCCTGGTCTCTAATGGCCAGGGCGACACAGCATACTTTATCGGCCGTGCCCATATCCATCTTGTTGGCTTTCCGATAAAGGGGCACAGTGGGGAGGTGAATGACCCCGGGGGTGAAATAGACCGGGAAGCCTTTAGACTGCATCAGCCGGATAACCATCCTGATGCCATCATATAACGGGATACTCTTATCATCAGGCACCATCAGGGTTAAGTCCCTTTCAGTTATATCCTTAATAGGGGTTACCGGCAGGCCATAACCGGAGGGACCGACTATCATATCCAGCGGGAAGACACTGCTAACCGTGTCCACGAGCACGTTGGGGTTTTGGGCAACCTCAGGCACAGGCACGGAAATATCCAGGATAATCTTTTCCCCGTCCATGCCGAAGAAGTCAAAACTCCCGGTCCCGGGGTCAATACCTATAATTCTCATCTAATCTCCTCCTTGACGGCTAATTTAAGGCTTAACGGGCAAACGGGGTCGGAGGCAAACCAGTCCCCGGTGAGGACAAAGGCTCGGGAACGACAGCCTTTACAGTCTTCCAGATACTGGCAAGTTCGGCAATATCCAGTTCTGGTTTTTGAGTCTTTAATCTGCTGAACAAGGGGAGAGGCAAGCATATCATCCCAGATTTCACCCAGTGGTTTATCATTGACATTACCGACGGTCATCGGGGGAAAGCTACAAGGTTTTACCCCACCATTGGTCTCAATAAAAAGGTATTCGCCAAAAACACAGGCTGAAGTAGAGGCAACCACAATTCCGGTACCGACCGCCGGCTGGTGAGCCAGAAGCCCCCATTCCCTTACTGCTGGCCAGAAGAATGGCTCATCAAAGAAGAACTCCACCCCGGTTTTCTCAGCCGCCTGGCAAGCCAGCTTGACGGCTTGCCGATACTCCTCAGGAGTGAGGAGCTTGTCGAGAAAGCCCGGGCACGGCTTGAGTCCGATAATGGTTACCATTTTTACGCCAACTGAGGCGGCTAAGTCAAAGAGTCCCGGTATTTCCCGGTAATTCATTTTGAGAAGGGTGGTATTTATCGCCTCCAGAAGACCCTCTCGGGCATAGGTGCGAGCCGACTGAACCACCCGGTCAAAATCAGCCCCGTTTCTTATCGCCTCGTAGGTTGCCTTGGTTGCCCCGTCAATACTTACCATTACCTTTACCCCTAGCCGCTTAAGGCTAGCAATTATCCGGGGGCTTATCACCATACCGTTGGTAATCAGGTGGACCTCAAGCTGTCTTTGCTGCATTAAGCCTAATAGCTCAAACAGGTCGGGGCGGAGGAGAGGCTCTCCGCCTTCAACGATGACCCACCCCGGTCTCAGCCCGGCTATCTCATCAATAAGCCTTCTGGCTCTATCGGTGGAGAGCTCTCCTTTAGGGAAGCCGCGACAGTGCTTACAACTCAGATTGCATTTAGCGGTTATTGCCCAGTCTATAAAGTAGGGGGATTTACTTTTGCCCAATAAATAAACTCCTCAGATTTTTACTCTGCCAGCCAAAAGGCAGTATAGCTGATGCCGGGAGCTAAAATCAAGCTAGCTCAAGAGAGATTGTTTAGAAACCTATCCTCGCCAGAGGCGACTCTGTCGACCCCTGGCCCCCTTCCCTTATTAATTTGTTAAGGGAAGGGGGAGTGTAGGTAAGAGAGGGGCACTAAGGGGGTGAGGTCAATAAACAATCTGCTCAAGATATTGTCTACTGACTCTGCCTCTGTTATGCTTGACTATAGGATGAGAGGGTCAGCCAGCGACATCAACACCGGCGCCAGTCCTAAGGAGTTTGGGCGGTTTGACTATGTCAAGATTACTATCTTCGGCATGGCCATGACCGCCCTGTGGAGCAGCCTGCACAGCATTATTCTGCCGCTGCGGATAGCCGACTTCATTCCTGTGGGCAAGCAGGCTACCTACCTCACCCTGCTTACCGTTCCCGGCTTACTCCTGGCTATAGCTGTCCAGCCGATAGCCGGGGCATTTAGTGACCGCTCCGGCTTAAGGTGGGGGCGCCGACGGCCCTTCATCCTTATCGGGGCTATAGCCACGCTGTCATTTCTACCTGGAATAGGCCTGGCGGGCAGGCTGTCTATCCTTTTTGCCATTTACTACCTGCTGCAGATTAGCACTAATACCGCACTGGGGCCATATCTAGCCTTTATTCCTGACCTGGTACCGGAAGGGAAGAGGGGACTAGCCTCAGGGGTAAAGGGCTTACTCGAGATAGCGGGGGGGGGTGTCGCCATATGGTTAATCGGTAACTTAATGGGTAACTACTCTATCGGTGATGGAGGCTGGTGGCTATGGCTGAGTCTGGGGATACTGGGGGCTATTTTCCTAGGCACCATGATAGCTACTGTGGTCACGGTTAAGGAAAAACCCGGAGCCGGTGTGGCTAAGCTGCCTTCACTATCAACGATATATAGAACCTTTAGGGTTGATGTTAAGGCAAGGCTGTATAAAAGTTTCAAGATTGATGTTAAGGCAAACCCTGATTTTATCCGGTTTCTGCTGTCCCGTCTCTTTTTCATTATCCCGTTGACAGCTTTTCAGGCATTTGGGTTGTATTTCTTCAGGGATTATCTCAGCGTCGTCAATCCCTCCGCCGTCATGGGCAGGTTTAGTCTAGTGTCCAGCCTTTGTATGGTAGGTATGGTCTACCCCGCTGGCTTCCTGTCCGACAGGTTCGGACGCAAACCGGTTGGTCTTATTTCAGGGCTTATTGCTGCTCTGGGAATTGGGCTACTATTCTTCTTCCGCAGCTATGACTTCATCTTAATTGCCGCCATCCTTATGGGAATTGGCTTCGGCGGTCTTATGGCCAGTAACTGGGCGCTGGCTACAGATGTGGTACCCAAAGATGAAGCCGGGAAATACATCGGTCTGACCAATCTGGCTTCTGCCGGTGGCTCAGCCCTGGCCCGCCTCCAGGGACCGATGATTGACTACTTTAATGCCCGTCGCTTTGGCCTGGGCTACACAGCTATGCTGACAACTTCTTTTACATCTCTCATTGTTAGTTCAGCACTGCTATGGAGGATTAAGAAAAGGTAATGGTATCCACCCAGCACCGGCACAGGCTACAATTGTGTAGGCCAAGCTTCTACCTGCCAAGCATATCAGGAAGAACTTCCATAGCGGGAAACGGAGGGCACCGGCAGCTATCCCCATCAGGTCAAAAGGGAAAATGGGCACGAAGTTAAAGCCAAAGATGACAAAAGCCCCCCATCTCTTTACCCAGCGCTCAGCCCTGGCATACGCCCTTTGCCGTTGTATAATTCCCCTTCCGCTATAGCCCGCCATATAACCAGCTAGCTCACCGACAGCTGCCCCCGCCCCACCAGCCAGCCCCATCAGGGGTGGGAACAGGAACGGGGACAAATATGCCCCTAGTGGGAAATATATCCAGAAACTGGGGATGACGACAAGAACGGTGGAATTGAAAGCCAAACTGACTCCGAAGATGCCCGGATAGCCCCAATATTTAACATGCTCGAGTAGAGGTTCAAGCTCGCCAAGCCTGCCAAGCCTACCCTGGTAATAGAGGACACCGATGGCAACCGAAATGGCGATGACAAAGACGAGGGCTAATATGGGAATAACCCTCCCTTTCGGAGCTTTCCCTTTAAACCAATCCCTCATCGCAATCAGCTTATCATGGCTAAATATATTACGCATTTGGTGTCTATAGTAGCACATTTCAAAGGGAAGACATACAGGGATATAGCGTTATAGCGTTGTCGGCTGGTTCTGTCTCTGCTATACTTTAATGACGTGCCCCCATCGTCTAGAGGCCTAGGACACCGGCCTTTCAAGCCGGTAACAGCGATTCGAATTCGCTTGGGGGCATTCAGAATTTGTATCTAATTTGGGGGCTTTTTACTGACAGTATAGAGGAGGTAGGCGAAGATGAATTGTCCACGGTGTAACACTGAGTTAAGGTCCGAGAATTACAAAGGCATCGAGGTTGACCGATGCCCGCAGTGCCAGGGCATGTGGTTGGACTATGGAGAGCTGGACCAATTAGAGGACATAGTGCTGGACAAGGATGAAATCAAAGGAACCATGATATTTAGCTCCTTCCAAGGCAAGCTTCCCTGTCCCAAATGCGGAGCGGCAATGCAACGCTTCAACTACCGAGCCTATGACCTTGAACTAGACTTCTGCGAACGAGGGCACGGGACATGGCTGGACGCTGGCGAGGAAAAAGGAGTCCTGGAACTGATGGGGCAGCGAATCAAAGACCTTAAGCGAAAGGGCAAAGCTGAAGCCGAATGGGGCAATTTCCTAAGGAAGCTTCGTTCCCCTTCTTTCTTTGACAAAGTAAAGGGGTTATTCCGGAGGTAGAGTGGCTCGTTACATGAGAGCCTGTTGAGCCGAAGTGGGAGCCCGTTCTTAGGCTAAATCTACCTGTACATCCGGGGTATATAGATAGTGACCGGATGATTTAGCATCTTGGTTATCTTCCCTAACCAAACCTGCCACCTCTGCTGTCGGAACGAGGGCGAGCCGCATCAACATTAAGCGCCCTGTCCTTTAGTGTTTTTCCGTTGAGGCCGGCAATTGCGGCTTGGCCTTCAGATACAGATGCCATCTCCACAAACCCGAATCCCTTAGGTCGCCCACTATACTTGTCTGTTATAATGGTTACCGATGTTACCTCTCCAAAAGCGGCAAATTCTTGCCGCAATTCCTCTTCAGTCACCTCGTACGATAAGTTACCCACGTAGATTCTCATATTGGGACCACTTTTGTTAACTTGTTCAGTACTTCGCCCTATCCTGAACATCTTGGTTCCACATACGGGGCATACACCCTGGGTTGCTGGCTTACCATTCTTCATGGTTACCGCCTCGGCATCCTTCATCTCCCTCTTGGTCCGACACTTCATACAGTATGCTTCCATTTTATCTACCTCCCTTTTCCCTTGAAGGGTAAATCATTCACTCCCACAATGTCAACAACCAAAATGTCTATAATCTAAACACTCTGAATTGGAACGACGCCGAGCTACTCACCCTCCGGCTTCTGGCTGCTCGGAGGGCTACCGAAGTAGACCTTGGTGTGGGGCCAGGGAATCTCAATACCCTGCTCATCAAATACCTTTTTGATTCGCCGCCTGAACTCACCCATCACATCCCACTGCTTGATTGGCCGGGTCTCTCCTACCATCTTTATGGTTATGCCCGAATCTCCAAATTCATTCACCCGGAGAAGCCAGGGGGTCTCCGAGAGCATGTCAGGACCCCAATTCGGGTCTTGTTTCATCTCCTCCCAGGTCTGGCGCATCAGCGCCATGACTCGGTCGAGGTCTTCCTTGTAGGCTACGCTTATATTCAGATGGGCTCTTGACCATTCCTGGGTAAGGTTACTCACGATTCTGACCTCCCCATTGGGAATTATATGTCGTGCCCCATCAAGGTCCCTCAGGACTGTCCGCCTCAAAGACAACTCCTCTACTATTCCAGCAATAGCCCCGGTTCGTATCACGTCGCCAACATTGTACTGGTTTTCCAAATAGACGAAGAACCCGGCAATGAAGTCGCGAATCATGTACTGGGCGCCAAAGCCGACCGCCACCCCGAACACCCCCAGACCGACCAGGGGGGCGGTTATATTGATTCCCAGATGCTGGAGAACGAGGAAGGTAGCCAGGGTTCCCAGACATATAGCTGAGATGGTGGTGGTGAACCGAGCCAGGGTCTGTGCCCTCTTTTCTCTCTCCACCTTGGGTCTCTTTCTCATCTGACGCCTTACTGTCCTCCTTATGGCTAAGGGAGCCAGGCGGCGTATCACCATATATATTCCAAAGCAAATTCCGGCGGTGAGAAAGATTTTCCATCCTACCTGGTAAATCCAGTTGATTACAATCTCCATCTCTGTCCTCCCGTGTTGTTATTAGGGGCTTAACCCAATTCAGAATTTGCCCTCTAGTTTTTTATAGGTTTCAGCCAGGGCTTCAGGGACTACCCTGACATCAGATATTACCGGCATAAAGTTGGTGTCAGCCTGCCACCGGGGCACGATATGGGTGTGGACATGAGCGTCTATGCCGGCGCCGGCGGCTTTGCCGATGTTTATACCTATGTTGAAGCCACCGGGGTTAAATACCTGCCTCAGGAGCCTGATACTGCGGCTAACTATTTCAAAGTGCTCGTGAAGCTCGTCACCAGTTAGCTCTTCCAGACTGGCTAGGTGGCGGTAGGGGGCAATCATCAGGTGCCCGGGGTTATAGGGATAGCTATTCATAATGACGAAGTTTTTGTCCCCCCGGTACAGGATATAGTTCAGAGCATCCTTATTTTGCCTGGGTTTGTCACATAAAATGCATCCTTCTGGTTTTTCCATCTGAATATATTCTATACGCCACGGTGCCCAAATTTGCTCCATTTTACTCTCCTTATTGAGATTGCCTACTAACCCCTCACCCTTTTTCCCTCTCCCCTTTAACAAATCCCCTTAATAAACAATCTCCTTATTGACTGCTTGGTGCTATTTTAACCAGCTACCTCTCAGGTGTCAAAGTGTTTTTAAATGAAATTATCAACCTCACCACCTGTAGTTGTTTAGGAAACCCTATCCCCTTTATCCCCTTCCCCTTATCAAGGGGAAGGGGAAGAAAATTTATTAACCCACCCCCTTTAAGTACCCAGAAAAATCTCCGATTTTCCTGGGAACCCACTTTATCCCCCTCCCTTAATAAGGGAGGGGAAATTAGTTTTAAAAGAGAGGCTTCGCCTCTCTTTGACTTTACTATCCCACCCCCTTTTAAGAAGGTTAATTCCTTCAATCCCCAACTAAGGAGAGATTTTTGAGAGGGGGCAAAGCCCCCTCTCACCTCAACTCCCCCTTCCCTTAATAAGGGAAGGGGGTCAGGGGTCGACAGAGTCGCCTCTGGCGAGGATAGGTTGCTAAACAATTTCATAAAGTGATTGTAAAAAATACGGCTATATTTTATAGTTAGCTTAGCCATGGAAGGCAAAAGCTCAGGTGATATTATAACCTTTCTGGGGACGGCTGGGGCCAGAATAATGGTAGCTGCTCAGATTCTGGCTTCAGGTGGCTTGTGGCTGAATTTAGGTGGTACTGAAATACTGGTTGACCCCGGGCCGGGTTGTATCGTTCAGTCGACCAAGAGGAAGCTTAGAGCCGATAAGCTCAGGGCTATTATCCTATCCCACCGCCACCTGGACCATGCGGCAGATGTCAATATTATGGTTGAGGCGATGACCCAGGGTGGGCTCAGGCGGCGGGGCTGGCTTTTCGCCCCGGCTGATGCCCTTGACACTGAGTCAATTATCTCTTCCTACCTGAAAGGCTACCTGGAGGGTATTGAAGTTTTACAGGAGGGCAAGTCCTACTCGGTAGGGAACGTCTCCTTTACTACTCCAATTCGACATATACACCCGGTAGAGACCTATGGCATGGTGTTCAGGACGGCTGAGCATACCTTCGCCTATATTGCCGATAGCCGCTACTTTGATGGCTTGTGTCAGAAATACAGCGGTGAGTTACTGATTATCAATGTGGTCATGCTGGAGGCAGGTCGCCCCTTTGACCACCTCTCGGTGCCTGATGCCAGGCGTATTATTACCGAATTAAGGCCGAAGGTAGCCATTTTGACCCACTTTGGTATGACTATGTGGCGGGCCAAGCCGTGGGAGATAGCCCAGAGGCTGTCTCAGGAGACCGGAGTCAAGGTGGTTGCCGCCCGAGATGGCATGAGGTTTGACCTGTCACAACTGAATAGTCCGGAGGAGGCAAATTGAGCTATCCCGATAGTATACTGCATCAGGTTACCAAGCCCGCCCGCTATACCGGTGGGGAATGGAATAGCGTTATAAAAGACTGGGACAAGACCTATATCAAGGTTGTCCTCTCCTACCCGGATTTATATGAAGTAGGCATGTCCAATATGGCGTTGCCTATCCTCTATGAGCTACTCAACAGCCAGCCCGATGTCCTGGCGGAGAGGGTCTATGCTCCCTGGCCGGATATGGCAGCCATAATGGGCACCAGAGGTATTCCCCTGTTCAGCCTTGAATCCAAGCACCCCCTGGGAGATTTTGATATTATCGGGTTTTCACTGGGCTATGAGCTTACCTATACCAATGTATTGAATATGCTTCACCTAGCCCAGATACCAGTCCTGAGCTCAGAGAGAAATGATTCCCATCCCATAGTAATCGCTGGTGGTAGCTGTACCCTTAACCCCGAGCCTATGGCTGACTTTATTGACTTGTTTATAATCGGGGAGGGTGAGGAGGTATTACTGGAGCTGGTTAATAGCTTCCGAGATTGGAAACGGCAGGGCAAGGGAGCACCGAGAGAAGAGCTATTTCGTCACGTGGCTACTATCCCCGGCATCTATGTCCCCAGCCTGTATCAAGTGGAATACCAGGCTGATGGTCTATTCAAAAGCATTACCCCCACCGTAGCCGAGGCTAGCGCCAAAATCCAGCGGCGGATAGTAGCCAAACTCCCGCCCCCGGTGACCAAGCCGGTAGTCCCTTACATTGAGGTAGTCCATGACCGAGGGGTGATAGAAATTCAGCGAGGTTGCAGCCGTGGCTGCCGCTTTTGCCAGGCAGGCAATATATACCGCCCGGTGCGTGAGCGTCCCCAAGAGGAAGTGCTCCAGGCAGCAGGGGAGCTTATTGCCAACTGCGGCTATGACGAGGTCTCCCTGGTCTCATTAAGCACCAGTGACTACTCCAAAATTGATGAGCTGGTAGCGAGCCTGTATCACCGTTATCAGGACTACAATCTCAGCCTGTCACTACCCAGTCTGTGCATTGATAGCTTTTCAATAAGATTAATGGACTCCCTTCTTTACCACAAGAAGCCGGGGCTCACCTTTGCTCCTGAGGCCGGGAGCGAAAGATTACGACGCATCATCAATAAGAATATTCCTGAAGATGAACTCCTGAAAACGGCGGCCGCTGCCTTTGACCGAGGCTGGACAAACCTCAAGCTATACTTTATGCTCGGCTTGCCCACGGAAACCGCTGATGATATAGAGGGCATCATCCGGCTAGTAGATAAGGTTAGTTCCCTGGGCAAGAAGGCTAAAGGGAAAAGACCTCAACTAAGAATCAGCCTATCTACTTTCGTGCCCAAGCCACATACGCCCTTTCAGTGGGTGGCTCAGGAAGGCGAACCGCAGCTAAACTCTAAACATGACCTGCTTAAATCGGGATTACGCCGGAAAGGAATCAGGTTATCGTGGCATGAGCCTCAAGTCAGTCTTCTTGAAGCCGCATTGTCACGAGGCGATAGGCGACTGGGTAAAGTTATCTACCGTGCCTGGCAACTGGGCTCAATATTTGATGGCTGGGGCGAACACTTTAATTACCAGAATTGGCTTAACGCTTTTAAGGAGGCTGGGGTTGAGCCCGACTTCTATGCCCGGCGGGAGCGCCGGTTAGATGAACCCCTACCCTGGGCTCATATTGATGTTGGCCTAACTCCAGCTTTCCTGAAGCTAGAATATCAGCGGGCTATAAAGGGCAAAGAAACCCCTGACTGCCGTTATCAAGCTTGTAATGTCTGCGGACTCCAGAGCTGGCAACCGTCATGCCAGCAAAAATATCAACGGCTTAGTCAAGACTAACCAAAAAACTGCCTATTGCTTGGTTAACCTGTTCCGGTTTCTGCGTCTGCACCCAGTGACCCGCCCCATTAACTATAACCTCGCTGGCGTCATCAATCTTACTCGCCAGATAATGAGTATATTTTACCGGCGCCCGCTCGTCGTCACTGCCACAGATAACTAACGTTGGCAGCTTGATGGTGTGAACCCTATCCATAATGTCAAATTTATCGCAGCAAAGTAAATCGTTCAACATCACCGCTGGGCCTATCCGCATCCTCTCCTCAATTACAATCTGCCTGATTTCAGGAACGGTTGACCGATAACGCTCCGCCAAGTATTTTATCCAGGTAGCCTCATCAGTGACCATCTCCTCAACTGCTTTGAGCCAGTCAGGGAGTACTCTCAATCTAGCCCCAGTGCCAATCAAGACCAGGGCTTTTACCTCATCGCCATACTTTAACCCGTAAAGCTGAGCCACAGCACCCCCCATAGAATGACCAACTAGAACGACATCTTGATACTGCTGTTGATGAATATAGCCCCGCAGCCACTCCACATAACCATCTATGCTGGAGCAGGGTCTGCCCTCAGGATGGCCGGGAAGGGCAACAGCTTCTGAACCGTTAAAGTACTCAGTTTGACATCTCCCTGCCTGTTTGCCACACCCAGCACCAGGGATAAAAAGTAACTTCACCGACAAATTTTCTCCTAACTGGGGGCAGGCTCAAGGGCTAATCAAAGCAGGCGATAGCCACCACCTTATCGCCCCGGCCAAGTTCCTTCAGTGTCACCCCCTGGGTGCTTCTTTTCTGAATGGAAATTTCGTCCTTCACTGGAGTGCGGATGATAATGCCGTCAGCCGATATAATCATTAGTTGTTGAGACAGAGAAACCAGTCTGGCAGCAGCTACCTCACCCGTTTTTTCAGTAAGCTTAAAGGTCCTTACCCCACTGCCGGCACGATGCTGCCGCGGGTAATTACCAATTGGGGTAAGTTTACCGAAGCCCTCGGTGGTAACGGCTAAAAGAAAGGAATCAGGATAGACAATATCCATACCGATTACCCGGTCATCGGGCAACAAACGGATACCGCATACCCCGCCACTAGTTCTGGAGCTAGCCCTTAGCTCGGATGCAGCAAATCTTATTGCCTGCCCTTTCTGAGTTACCAATACGACGTCATCCTGGTTAGTAGCTATACGGGTTGCCACCAACTCATCACCTTCAGCCAAATCCACAGCGATAAGCCCGCTACTGCGCACTGAGGTGAAGTTTTGCATAGCTGTCTTTTTAACCTCCCCGCGGCCAGTAGCCATTACCAGGTAGGTATCGGGCTTAAAATCAGTTACGGCTACCATCGCCGTAACCCGCTCACTTTCAGCCAGAGGGAAAAGATTAACTACCGCCGTCCCTTTAGCCGTCCGGGAACTATCGGGTGGGATTTCATAGCACTTAATCCGAAACACCTTGCCCTGGTTGGTGAAGAAAAGGAGGTAGGCATGGGTATCAGTCACCGCCAAGAGTCTTACCGCATCTTCCTCCCTGGTTACCATGCCAATAACACCCCTGCCACCCCGATGCTGGGGCTCATAGGCACGAGAGGGCAGCCTTTTGATAAATCCCCTATTGCTGAGCGTTATCACCACTCTCTGGTGGGGGATAAGGTCCTCATCACGAAACTCTATTACCTCCTGCTCTCTTATCTCGGTCTGCCGTGGGTCACCATATTTAGACTTTAATTCACTCACCTCTTCCCTTATCAACAGCAGTATTCGCCTCGGGTTAGCCAGAAGGTCTTCCAGATAAGCAATATTTCTCACTACCTCGGTATATTCATCAAATATCTTGCGCCGCTCCAGATTAGCCAGCCGGCGTAACTGCATATCAAGAATAGCTTGCGCCTGAGCCTGAGATAAGCCAAAGACAGTCATAAGGTTCTGGCGAGCTACCTCAGCCGTTTTAGATTTTCGAATAGTAGCAACCACCCTATCTATTTGGTCCAGAGCGATTTTAAACCCTTCCAAGATATGAGCCCTGGTCTTAGCCTCTTTCAGCTCGAACCGGGAGCGCCGAGTGATAACCTCACGGCGAAAATCTATATACTGCTGGAGCGCCTCTTTAAGACTAATTACCCTGGGCTGGCCATCAACTAGAGCCAGCATGTTAACGAAGAAAGCCGACTGCATTGAGGTATATTTATAGAGGCTATTGAGCACCTGCTTTGGCTGGGCATCCTTCCTTAGCTCAATGACAATACGCATCCCCTGGCGGTCTGACTCATCACGAAGTTCACTAATGCCCCTAATTTTCCTATCCTTGACCAGCTCAGCTATCCTTTCCACCAGGGTAGCCTTATTCGTCTGGTAAGGAAGCTCAGTAACCACTATTTGGCTACGTCCGGCTTCGGCGGCATCGCCGACACTAGCCTTAGCCTGAACTACCACCCGGCCGTGTCCAGTAGCGTAGGCACTCTTAATTCCATCCTGCCCCAGGATAATGCCACCGGTCGGGAAATCAGGTCCCTTAATAAATTGGGTGAGTTCATTGACCATGGCTTCAGGGTTGTCAATGAGATAAGAGATAGCGTCACAGACCTCGCCTAGATTATGAGGTGGGATATTGGTCGCCATCCCGACGGCAATCCCGGAGCTGCCATTAACCAGTAAATTGGGTAACCGAGTGGGTAAAACCACCGGCTCCTTAAGGCTATCATCAAAGTTGGGCATAAAGTCAACAGTATTCTTTTCAATGTCAACCAGCATCTGCTCCGAAATGGGAGCCAAGCGTACTTCGGTATAACGCATGGCGGCTGGGGGGTCATTATCCACACTACCGAAATTGCCCTGCCCGTCAACCAGAACATATCGCATAGAGAAATCCTGTGCCATACGCACCATAGCATCATAAACAGAGGTGTCACCATGAGGATGGTATTTACCCAACACCTCGCCGACAATACGGGCACTCTTCTTATAGGAGCTGGTATGACTTAGTCCCAGACCATCCATAACGTAAAGAATACGTCGGTGAACCGGCTTTAACCCGTCCCGCACATCAGGTAAGGCGCGGGAAACGATGACGCTCATAGCATAGTCAAGATAAGAGCTCTTTACCTCATCTTCAATGTCTACCGGTTTAATCTTGCCTAAAACCATATTGGTTGAACCTCCTAGTCCTCAATATTAGACTTATCATCCGTGTCAAGAGAGCCCTCAGACGATAATTCTATTTCTTCCCCGCCGACTATAGTATAGCCCGGCTCCTCTTCCACTGCCTCTTCTTCCCCCGTTTCCTCATATTCTTCTAACTCACGTTTAATAACTCTATCGCTAATATAAGGCCGAGGGCTCTTAAACATCTTGGCGGGAAAGGAAAGTTTTCCCACCTGATTGGGGTCCTGATATACCTCTCTGATAATGACAGTTACCATCCCTTCCACCGCACTGATAATAGCCGCGGTATACTTATTACCGCCCTCCGTTAATTTGATAAGCCGCTGTTCATGCTTGGGGGCGACTTGCCCCAGATACTCACCACCAGCATTTTCCACGACTAAACTAGACCCGTCTATCTTCAAAAATGCCCTATCACCAGCCACCATTTTGGCTAGTATCTCCCGGGCGCCGAGGTGGTAAAGGTTAACCACCCCAGCCTTGCCCGTTTCCTCAACGAACTGTTGCGGCTCAACCTTGTCAGAATCAGCCTGTAAACCAACCATGGCTTTCCCTAGACGAGATAAGCGTTCAAGGTTCTTGGTCGCAATCGTATTATAAGGGTCAAGTTCTATGGCTCGGCTGTAGGCCTCCTTGGCCTGAGAATATTCACCCAGCTCCATATAGGCTCGACCCAACCGGTTATAGGCATTGACATCGTTGGGGAAGTTTTCTATCAGGCTTTTATTAGCCACTACCGCCTCCCGCCACCGACCCTGCATGGCTAAGGTTATTGCCTGTTTACTGCGCCGCCGTCTTAGTCCTGCCTGTTCCTCTTCCTGATATGACATCCGCCGCCTCCTATTCCTCCATCTCCACCTCAAATGCCCGGTGCAAGGCACGAACCGCATCCTTAACTCTGGCCTCGTCAATAATACAGGTTATCCTTATCTCCGAAGTAGTTATTAGCTGGATATTTATGTTGTGCTGACTAAGGGTGTCAAACATTCTAGCCGCAAAGCCGGGAGTATTCTGCATGCCGGTACCGATAATGCTAATCTTGCCCAATTTAGCATCACTGGCACACTCCCTAGCCCTGATTGACTTGGCTATAGGCTTCACCACCCGCATGGCTCCCGCCAAATCACTTTTAGCCACAGTAAAGGTCAAATCAGTAATCTTGTTAATACTGGCGTTCTGGACAATGGTATCAATACTGATGCCAGCCTTGGCTAAGGGCTGGAAGATAGAGGCAGCAATACCCGGTTGGTCAGGAACACCCACCACCGTTATCTTAGCCACATCAAGGTCATAAGCTATACCCCTCACCTTATTTCGGACTTCCATAGACACTCCTCCGTGAATTAATGTACCTGGGTTTTGGCTGAAGCTAGAGGCTACCTGAATAGGAATACTAAACAGCTCGCCCAACTCAACCGCCCTAGGGTGCACCACCTTAGCTCCATAGGTTGCCAGCTCCAGCATTTCCTCGTAGCCAATCTCGTCCAACCGCCGGGCTTCAGGGATGAGTCGCGGGTCAGCGGTATGGACTCCGTCAACATCGGTATATATCTGGCAGACCTCAGCCCCCAGGCTAGCCGCCAGAGCCACCGCCGTAGTATCAGAGCCACCCCGCCCCAGGGTGGTTATATCCATCTCACCGGTAATACCCTGAAAGCCGGCAACAATGACAATTTTCCCCTTCTCCAGCTCCTTGACCACCCTCTGGGATTCGACCTTCAGGATTCGAGCCCGGCTATAGGCTGAATCAGTCCTTATCCCTGCCTGAGCCCCGCTCAGGCTGATAGCCTCGTAGCCCACATCCCTCAGCGCCATTGCCAGCAGGGTGCTGGAAACAATCTCGCCGGTGGACAAGAGGACATCAAGCTCCCGGCCACTGGGTTGCTCGGTAACCTGATAGGCCAGTTCAATGAGCTCGTCAGTGGTATCACCCATCGCCGAGACGACAACCACTACCCGGTCACCCTTATCCTTGGCGGCGGCTATACGCCGAGCCACATTCTTAATCCGCTCAGCACCCGCCACCGAAGTGCCACCATATTTCTGCACAATTAGAGCCACTTATCTAATCCCCAATCTCTGCGACTTTTAATTGATACTAGGAATAAAATTACGGATACAATACAGCCATGCTACCTAAAAATATGAGCAATTTCAAATTAAATGATATGCGAATGTTTATTGTCCCATTCAGTATATTACAGTTTATTTAGAAAAAATATCCGCCTTTCATTTTGTTTAACACCAATCTTATACTTTTCGTGATATTACATCATGTTTCCTCGATGTAATTTTTTAGCCGTCTTGAGCGAGAAGGATGCCTTAATTTCCTTAGTGCTTTTGCCTCTATTTGCCGAATACGCTCTGAAGTTACGTTGAATTCCTTCGCCACTTCCTCTAACGTATAAGCTATGCCAGTACCTATTCCGAAACGTACCTGAAGTACCCTATGCTCTCTGGGGGTTAGAGTACTTAAAACGTCTTCCATTTTCTCTGGAAGAAGATCTTCAATCGTATGTTCAATCCTATTCGGGTCTTCAATAACGTCTGCAAACGTAATATCGGAATCTTCGCTAATCTTCCTATCAAGCGAATAAACTTTTGCTCCTGCCATTCCAACATTCCTCAAAAGTTTTTCTGCTTCTTGTTTAGTAACTCCCCCTTCCACTTCTAGATATTTTACCAGTTCATTAAATGTCGGTTCCCTACCGAGAAATAGAGAATGTTTAAATTTAAGATTGTTTATGTTCATTATTTCTCGTCTTACTTTGTCTGGAACATGCAACGTGTATATCACCTTTTCACATTCTTGTATTATATACTTTTGAATCCAAGGATAAGCGTATGTGGTAAACTTGACGCCTTGCTCTTGTGCCCTTTTTGTATCAAATCTCCTCGCTGCCTCTATTAGTCCCACATTTCCAGCTTGTATCAAATCATCAATATCTGCTGATGGAAATTTTGCTTTAAACTTACTTGCAAGTGCTTTAACGAAGTCCATGTTAGAAAGAATAAGTCTCTCCGATTGGTCTGTTATAAAAGACGTTTTCTGTTCTGTAACGCTCACTGACGTAGCTACTTCCACATTTTCCCCGCAAATTGGTTATCTAGTTATATTATACGGCAAATTTACCTTATTCCAAAGCCTTATTCCCAAGTTTGATACAGTATAATTGTCACAACAATATCACAAATTCGCACTGCTTAACCTTACAACCTTTTCTGTTAACTAACTTTTAAGTATTAGGAATCGTTAGATGGCACTAGAAAGTACAAGAAGAAGCTGAATTCCAGAGGGAAAGGCACTCAGGACTACTCGTTTTCACTAGGTGAGATAATACGTTTTTATCTTTTTAATTAAGGATTGTATCATCCACCTATCAGCATATTCATAATATTATACCCGTTGTCAATAAAAAAACCTACTTTTTTGGCCTCGGATTCGGTGAATTTTTTCGCCCCGTTAGCCGTAAACCCCGGTCCCCAGAGCATAAATGGCACCGGGTCGGCAACATGGGTCTGAGTCTGTATCGGGGTGGGGTGGTCGGGCATAATTAGTACCCGAAGGGAGTCTGACTGCCAGGAGCGGAGCCGGCTGACAACCTCGCTATCCACCCTCTGGATAGCCTCTATTTTATCATCAATGGCGCCGGCATGAGCCGCCTCATCGGGCGCCTCAACATGAATAACCACCAAATCATGGTCCTCCAGGGCGTTTAGAGCCCCGACCGCCTGAGCCGCATAGTCGTTGTCCAGACCATCGGTTACCCCCGGTATATCTAATCTATCCATCCCCACCATTCGGGCTAAGCCCCGGAGCAGGTCAACCCCGGATGTCACCGCCGCCCTAAGACCATAAACCTGCTTAAATGGCGGCATATCGGGTATCTTACCACTACCCCAGAACAGCCATATCATTGTCGCCGGTATATCGCCGCGAGACCTCCGCTCTATATTTACCGGATGGTCTCGGAGCACCGCCTCTGAGCGCTTCATCAGGTCTCGTAATAGGTCGCTTCCCCGACCCTCAGGCAGAAACTCCTCAATGGGCTTATCCGGGATATCGTGGGGAGGGGTGCAGGTAGCCAGGAGCGTATCCTCTCGCCCTTTCAGTTTGCATATATGTCGGTAGCTGACGCCGGGGTAAAAGTGTATCTTATCACTACCCAGGGTCTCATTCAAAGCCGAAATAAGCGGCCCTGCCTCAGGAGTGCTGATATAACCCGAGCTATAGCTCCACATTTTGCCATCACGAACCGCCACCAGATTGCAGCGAAAAACAGCCTCCCCGTCATCAATAGGGATGCCCAGGCTCTTAGCCTCAATGGCACTCCTACCCCGATAATAGACCCTGGGGTCATAACCGAGAACCGACATACAAGCGCAGGCACTGCTGGGTTCCATCCCCGGCGGCACGGTGCGGACAAGTCCCAGAAAGCCTTCCTGCGCCATAGCCTCCAGGTTTGGGGTATGAGCCAGCTCCAAACAGGTCTTGCCCTCACGCTCCGGTAATGGCCAACCCGAAGCCCCATCAATTATCAAAACACAGTATTTCATCTTTTTAGTAACCCCATCCCCTGTATCCCCTTCCCCTTAGAAAGGGGAAGCTTTTTTGTTAAGAGAGGCTTCGCCTCTCTTAAACTCTCCTTTATAATATCTTATATAATATCTTAATATTTTCTCCCCCAAAGGGGAACTTAATTTTTTTAGTTCATCATTCTTGCTCAAGAGGTTAAATCCGCCTATAATAATGGTTGCGGGGTGTAGCGCAGCTTGGTAGCGCGCAGCGTTCGGGACGCTGAGGTCGGAGGTTCAAATCCTCTCACCCCGACTTTACCCTTCTATATTTTTCTTGGCTTCCTCCCACAGGGCGTTTTGCTGGTCAAAGGATAGCTCACCCAGATTGACACCACGCTGGCGGCAGACCTCTTCCATATAGGTAAAGCGCTGATAAAACTTCTGGTTTGCCTGCCTGAGGGCTGACTCCAGGTCAATCCCCAACCGGCGGGCAATGTTAGCCAGGGTAAATAGCAAATCACCAAACTCCTGGGCTTTCTGCTGGCTACCGGCTCGCTTAAATTCCCCAACCTCTTCAGCCAGCTTATCAATTACACCCTCAATATCTTTCCAGTCAAAGCCAAGCTGTGCCACCCGCCGCTGAATCTCCTGACTATAACCTAACGCCGGCATTGGCTTGGGTATGCCGGCCAGGATAGAGGCATCGGTCTCCCTCTCCTCTCGCTTTAAAACCTCCCAGTTAACTGCCACCTCCTCGGCATCCTTAACCTTTAGCGAGCCAAAGACATGGGGGTGGCGATGAATTAGCTTGGTATTGATGCTGCTTATTACATCCCCCAGCTCAAATTCCCCGGCTTCAGTGGCAATCTGAGTATGGAAGACAATCTGCATCAGCAGGTCGCCCAATTCATCACAAAGCTTAGCCGAATCCTCCTTATCCAGAGCCTCCAATACCTCGTAGCACTCCTGCAACAGGTTTTCCCGTAGTGAGGTGTGGGTCTGCTTTCTGTCCCAGGGACAGCCGTCAGGGGCTCGTAACCGGGCAATAATACCTACCAGAGTAGCAAACCGGCTCAAGTTCTTAGGTAAAGACAACATAACCTCCGATTCAAATTATTGTAATATGGTGCCAATGAACTGCCGCTGTCCCTTCAAAAAGTCGGCAGCCGACATAGCTCGCTTCCCCTCCATTTGGAGCTTTAATACCCCTAAAATGCCACTACCGGTACTGACGCCAAAGGCAGCCTTGGCCCCCTCTATGGCTACCACCTGCCCTATATCAGGGGTTCCTTGCCCCGGCAGAGGCACCGCCTCAATAATCTTAAGCTGCCTACCCTGCCATGTGGTGTAACACCCCGGCCAGGGATGGAAGGCACGCACCCGCCGCCATATGTCTATAGCTGGTAGATGCCAATCAATCTTACCCTCCTGCTTGGAGATGGGAACAGAATGGGTAGCTTCGGCTTCATTCTGAGGCTGTGGAGTGAGCTCACCCCTTAACCAGCCAGGTAAAACTTCCAGCAGTAACTGAGCGGCTATCAAGGACAGCTTGGCGGTAAGTGAGCCCGTAGTATCCTGCGCTGAGATAGGAATCTGTGCCCTGGCTAATATCGGACCGGTATCTAACCCCTTGTCCATCAGCATAAGGCTAACCCCGGTAACGTCATCACCGGCTAGAATAGTCGAGGCTACTGGTGAGGCGCCTCTAAATCTAGATAGCAGGGATGGGTGAAGATTAATACACCCGTAGCCGGGGATGTCTAAAACCGACTGGGGCAGAATCTGACCAAAGGCAGCCACCACTATAATATCAGGGTGAAAGCCAGCTAGCTGGGCTACAGCCTCGGCCTCCTTCAAGCTAGCTGGCTGCATTACTGGTAGCTTGTGGGCTACGGCTGTCCTTTTTACCGGCGTCGGCAACAGGGAACACCCCCTGCCTGCCGGTTTATCCGGCTGAGTATAGACTGCCGCCACCTGATAGTGATTAAGAATAAGGTGCTCCAGAGGAAGAACGGCAAACTCAGGGCTACCCATAAAAATAAGTCGCAAATTCAAACCTCCTATGGCTAAATCTTAACATCAAAAAAATTTTCTAACAACTCTTGCCTTTCCAATCTACAACGGAAATATTAGGTAAATAAAAAAGCCTGACCGACCTGACAAGGGGAAACTGGGGCTAAGAATACCCAGCAATTACTGTCACCAGATTTGCCAATTGGCATATCCCAGGTGTTATATTATTAGGTGAATTAAGAAACAAACACGGACAATTCAGGAAAAATTTGGACTATTGGCATCTTATATCTACGCGGGAGATAATAGATAAATAGAAAAGTCTGACAGACCTTCTAAGGGAAAATGGGCACTAAAAATGGTCAGCAACCAGCACCAAAACTCTTGCCATCTGGCGAAGACCCTTGGTAGTATTCTAACATCCTCATTTTTAATTCCTCCCCCATGCCCCATATAAGCCCCTCCAGTTCCCAGCCACGGGATGAAATGTGCTTGAGCTTGACGAAAGGAGTTTAATGGAAAGACCGGCGCAACAAATCTGGGAAACAGCCTTAGGTGAACTGCAAATCCAAGTCAACAAGCCTAACTACCGGACCTGGCTGGAAAAAACGGTAGGTCTAAGCTACCAGGATAATCAGTTTGTTGTCGGTGTACCCAATACCTTCGTTGCTGAATATTTAGATAAGAACCAGCGCTCTTTGATTGAGAAAACACTTATTGGTCTTACCGGCCGTGATACCAAAGTCCTCTTCCAAGTAAATTCCAGACATCAAAATTCATCAGGTAGCCACAGTGTCCGAGAAGAACCCGGACCAAGGTTCAACCCAAAATACACCTTTGATTCCTTCGTTACCGGTAGTTGTAATCGTTTAGCCTATGCCGCTGCTCTCGGAGTAGCCGAAAACCCGGGAGGTAGCCATAATCCGCTATTCATATACGGAGGGCCGGGTTTAGGCAAAACCCATTTGCTGCAGGCTATTGGTCATGCTGCTTTAGCTAACCATATTCAAGTGCTTTATGTTAGCAGCGAGCAGTTTACCAACGAGTTTATCAAGGCTATTCAAGAAAGAAAAACCGAGGAGTTCCGAAATAAATATAGAAGCGTTGATATGCTGTTGATTGATGATATCCACTTCATCACCGGCAAGGAGCAGACCGAAGAAAGCTTCTTCCACACCTTTAATGAGCTACATAACAATAACCGCCAGATTGTTATCACCAGTGACCGCTCCCCGAAAGCTATGCCTGCAGGCAAAACAAAGCGGCGGGACTATGTCCCGGTTGAGGCAAGGCTATGTTCCCGTTTTGAATGGGGGTTAATTGTTCATATCCAACCACCTGACTTTGAAACACGCCTGGCTATTTTACAGGCTAAGGCTAAACAGAGAGAGCAGGGTATTACTTTAGATGTGCTGGAGTTTATTGCTCAGCGGATTCAGCAGAACATAAGGGAGCTAGAAGGTAACCTAAATCGGGTAATTGCTTATGCCAAGCTGCTTAAAGCTTTAATTACCCCAGAGATAGCCGCCCAAGCGCTTGAGGATATAGCCACTAAACGTCCCCAAGATGCTTCTATCACCCCGGCGCTGGTGATAGAAGCGGTAGCCGACAGTTTCCAGCTAGCCACTAAAGACTTGAAGAGCCGGAAAAGGGACAAAGAAACTGCTTTAGCTCGACAGGTAGCCATGTATCTTATCCGGCAGGAAACCAATAGCTCACTGGCCCAAATTGGCCGGGAGTTGGGAGGGAGAGAACCTATAACTGTTAGCTCCGCTTGTGAAAAAATAGCCAATACTATCAATAGCAATGCTTATTTACACCAAAAAATCCTGGATATCCGGCAAAGTCTATAGTTCAAAGTTCTTATTTCTATAAAGAATTTTATAAGTAAACTATAAAAAGCAGCCGGCTAAAAATATAAGGTTTATATATCTTCCTGGCTGATTGGTTACCAGGAAGAAACTGAACCTCTATCCTACCTAAAATTGCTCCCTACTATAAATACCTTATCTAATATTATAATTATTATTAACTAAAGAACAGATATACCTTGAGATAAATATAATTTATAATTATATTAATAAGTCAGGCGAGCTAGACAATGTATGACCGAGCAGAAATAAAGGTAAGGGCTGGTGCTGGGGGGGATGGAGTAGTAAGCTTCAGACAGGAGAAGTTTGTTCCTTTTGGTGGTCCTGATGGTGGCGATGGAGGTGATGGAGGCGATGTAGCGATAATGGCTGATGATAGCGTTACCAGTCTGCGGGCATTGGAGCGAAGACGATTCTATAGGGCCGCCGATGGTGAGAGTGGTAGGAGTAAAAAGAAACACGGTAAGAAGGGGAAAAACCTGATATTAACCGTTCCGGTAGGGACTGTAGTCTTATATACGGCGCAGGTAGGTGGTGATGCCGTTATCGCTGATTTGGAGGAGCCCGGTCAGCAGGCAGTAATAGCTAAGGGTGGGAAGGGAGGTCTGGGCAATACTCATTTTGCTTCGTCGACTAATCAAGCCCCACAGATTGCTCAGCGGGGGGAGACTGGGGAGGAGAACTCAGTAATATTAGAGTTGAGGCTTATCGCCGATGTTGGTATTATTGGTTATCCTAATGTGGGCAAGTCTACGTTGCTAGCCGCCTGTTCCGCAGCCAAGCCTAAAATAGCCAGTTACCCCTTTACTACTCGTGAGCCCGTTCTGGGTCTGGTTGAAGTTGGCCAGCGAAGCTTGGTCGTGGCTGAGATTCCAGGGTTAATAGATGGTGCCCACCTTGGTCGTGGTCTGGGACACGATTTCCTGCGCCATGTTACCCGGACCAAGATACTTATTCACTTGATAGATGGTAGCTCGGCGTCTCCGGTGGCAGATATGATACAGGTCAATGCCGAGCTCAGCTTATATGATTCGGCTCTGGCCCAGAAGTCCCAGCTGGTGGTAGTTAATAAGATTGATTTGCCTCAGGTTCAGGCTCAGTTAGCTGAGATTAAGGGCGCCTTTGGTACTGTTGCCGCCTCACCCCGTTTCATTTCAGCCGCCACCGGGGAGGGCGTTGCCGAGCTTATGGCTGAGGCGATGGAGATGGTGAGTCAGGTTACTGTTGAGAGGGGAGGTGGGGGGAAGATTGTCAGGAAGGTCTTTCACCCGCAGCCCCGGGTGGCTGGGCCCAGTGTGCATAAGGAAGGTGATACCTTTGTCGTTGTCGCTCCCGAACTGGAGCGCATTGTGGCCAGGACAGATGTGTCTAGCCCTGAAGTATGCAGGCAGATTAGACGGCAATTCACTAGGCTGGGGGTGAGCAAGGCTTTGGCGAAGGCCGGGGTTAAGCCCGGTGACAAGGTTCGCTGCGGGAATTTAGAATGGGAGTGGTAGCAGGATGAATATAGGCGTGCTGGGGGGGACGTTTGACCCAATTCATAATGGGCACCTTATTATTGCCGAGGAGACAAAGGTTCGGCTAAACCTGGCTGAGGTTCTCTTTGTGCCGGCTGGTCTGCCCTGGCTGAGGATGGACAGCCCTATTTCGGCGGCGGAGCACCGTGTCCAGATGGTGCGCCTGGCTATTGGCGATAAGCCCTACTGCAAACTGTCAACAATGGAGATAGAGCGGGCTGGTCCGTCTTATACCGTTGATACCATTGCCGAACTAAGGGGTCAGCTTGGGGCTGGGAGTGAGCTGTTTTTCATTTTAGGTTGGGATTGTTTAGCTGAGCTGTCTAAGTGGCGGGAGCCAGAACGGCTGATTAAGATGTGTTACCTGGTGGCTGTCCCCAGAGTAGGCTGTTCACTTCCCGACCTTAAGTCTATGGAAGCCGCAATCCCCGGGTTAGCCAGCAGGGTGATTTTGCTGGACACACCGGAGGTAGATATCACTGCCTCGGTAATCAGAGACCGGGTGGCTCAGGGGCTATCCATCGCTCACCTTGTCCCTGAGCCGGTAGATAAATATATTCGGGAACAGGGGCTATATGCTACAGCCTAAACCTTAGCTAGGAGGTTAATTATGGAGACATATCCCACTTTAGAGTTGGGGTTGGATACCGAGGGCACCAGGAGAATCAGGGAAATTGCCGGTGAGGTCGGGGCTTTCCTGACCGGTGAATTCACCCTCACCTCGGGGAGGAAGAGTAATTATTACATTGATGGGAAGAAGATAACTCTGTCCCCGGAAGGCGCCTACCTGGTGGGCAAGGCGATATTTGATGAGCTGATTAAGACCGGGGTTGATGCCATCGGTGGGGTGGCAACAGGGGCTTACCCCATTGTTACCGCAGTTGCCTTGGTTAGCCACCTGGAGGGGAAGCCGATACCGGCTTTCATTGTCAGGGAGGTAACCAAGGAGCACGGAACGATGAGGCAGATTGAGGGGCATCTTAAGCCAGGCTCTAGAGTGGCTATAGTTGATGATGTGCTGACCACCGGGGGCTCAGTACTTAAGGCAATAGAGGCGGTGGTAGCGGCAAACTGCCAGGTAGTGAAGGTTATCGTGCTTGTCGACCGCGGTGAAGGCGGCAGCGATAAACTGAAGCAAGAGGGCTACGATTTCACCGCTCTGTTGAATGTCAGCCATTAAATATCCAGGTTCCTCACGCTTTTGGCGTGGGCTTGGATAAAGGCTTTGCGGGGTGGGACTTCTCCGCCCATTAAGACGTGGAAGGTGTGGTCGGCCTTGGCGGCATCTTCTACACTGACGGCAAGTAGGGTGCGGCTAGTGGGATTCATAGTCGTTTCCCACAGTTGCTCGGCACTCATCTCCCCCAGACCCTTATACCGCTGAACCCCTACCTTTTTAGCTCCCTTTAGCTGATGCAGAACCTCTTCCTTTTCCTGGTCAGAGTAAACCCAGTGCTCAACCTTGCTGGTTTTAATCCGGTATAGGGGTGGTTGGGCAATGAACAGGTGCTCACGGTTAATCAGCTCCACCATATGGCGGAAGAAGAAGGTCAAAAGCAGGGTGCGGATGTGAGAGCCATCAACATCAGCGTCAGTCATTATAATGACCCGGTGATAACGGAGCTTGGATGGGTCAAAGTCATCGTCTATGCCAGCACCAAGAGCAGTAATGATGGCGCGGATTTCTGCATGAGCCAGCATC
>JAUWIC010000017.1 GCA_030605575.1 Dehalococcoidia bacterium | reverse complement strand
GGAGTGTTTATCGGCGGTTGTTGGCTTGGCGAATGCCATTATATCACACAAGGAAATTACCAAGCATTAAGCGTGATGCATCTATGTAAAAAATTACTGGAACAGATAGGGGTGAACCCCGAAAGGTTAAGGCTTGAATGGGTATCTGCTTCTGAAGGAATCCGTTTCGCCGAAATTATTACTGACTTTACCAAGCAGCTGAAGGAGTTAGGACCTCTTGGAATAGGCAAAGGAAGAGATGTAAATGGATTAAAGTTAAAACTTGAAGCAGCTAAAAATTTGGTTCCCTACATTAAGCTGGTGGAAAGGGAGAGATTGAGAGTACATTTTGACACAGAAGATGAATATAACGAATTTTTCACCAGTGACGAGGTAGATAGGTTATTTCATGAATTAATTGTAGATAAATTGGCAATAAGCCAAATTTTGTTACTCCTGCGAGAAAGACCCCTTTCAACTAGAGAAATCTCTGAGATTTTAGGCTTAAGCCCGTCTGAAGTATCAAGATATCTTAATAGTTCAGCAAGGGAAGGATTAGTCAGGTTCGATGAAAGCCAGAAGTGCTTTGTTCCTGCCTAAGGTGAGAGAGCAGGCACAAGATCAGGGGAAAGAAAGAAGAAGGTTAGGACAGCGGCTATGGATGACGATAAAATCGATAAGATTATAAACAAATATCAGGGCGATGCCAGTTCACTAATTCAAGTATTACTGGAGATTCAGCGCGAAAACCGTTGGCTTCCTAAAGAAGTATTAGAGAAGGTCAGTAAAAAATTAAAAGTGCCTTTAAGTCAGATACAGCATATAGCTACCTTTTATAAAGCCTTCAGTTTAGTTCCTAGAGGACGTCATGAAATTCACGTATGTACGGGCACTGCCTGTCATGTTCGTGGTGCGCCGCGCATTCTTGATGCAATTCACAGAACCACCGGAGTTGGACCTGGCGAAACGGACTCGGATTTAAAGTTCAGCCTGGAGACCGTAAATTGCCTCGGTTGTTGCGCCATGGGGCCAGTGATGGTAGTCGATGGGAAGCATCACGGCAAGATAGCACCAGCCAAGGCAGAAGATGTGTTGAAAAACTATGATTAAGGGAAGATTATGCCAAGGATAAATTCGCCTGCTGAATTGGAAGAACTGAGGAAGGACATATTGTTGAAAAGGGACCAAAATAAGCCCTGCATTGCTGTATGTACTGGAACCGGTTGCCTCGCTCTTGGCGCAGCAAATGTAGTTACCGCCTTCAAGGAGGAGATTAAAAAGCAGGGACTGGAAGCTAAAGTTGATGTCAGGGAAACAGGCTGCCCCGGCTTCTGTGAGAGAGGTCCCCTAACCGTGATTTATCCTGAGGAGATATGTTATCTTCAGGTGCAGCCGGACGATGTAGAGGAGATCGTTTCTCAGACCATACTTGCCAAGAAGGTCATCGATAGGTTGCTTTATGTCGATCCCATCACCGGCGAGAAGATAGTCCACGAATCTGAGATACCATTCTATAAGAACCAGATGCGGCTCCTTATTGGCAATAACACTAAGATTGATCCTAAAAGCATCGATGACTATCTGGCACTTGGTGGCTATTCTGCTTTATCCAAATCGCTTTTTGAGATGACCCCTGAGCAAGTCCTTGAAGAAATAAAGAAAGCCAACTTGCGCGGCCGGGGTGGTGGTGGATTCCCTGCCGGTATGAAGTGGGAGACCACCCGTAATGCGCCCGAGGAAGTAAAGTACGTTATCGTCAACGCTCACGAAGGGGAGCCAGGGGCGTTTATGGATAGAGCCCTCTTTACGGGCAACCCACATAGCGTGCTGGAAGGCTTGATAATCGGTGCCTATGCTATCGGCTCACACCAGGGATATATCTACACCCGTCATGACACTCCGCAATTAATAGATAATATTGCTATTGCCCTCACCCAGGCGAAGGAATATGGGCTTTTAGGCGAAAACATCCTTGGCTCTGGCTTCAGCTTTAATGTTGAGGTGCATCTTGATATAGGGATATTCGTTTCTGGTGAGTCCAGCGCATTAATGAAGGCAATAGAAGGGAGGACACCAGAGCCAAGACCCAAATATATCCACACTTCGGTAAGTGGTATTTGGGAAAAGCCGAGTAACCTAAACAATGTAGAAACTTGGGCTAACGTGCCTCCGATAATCAATAGGGGCTCTGAATGGTTTAGTAGTATCGGGACAGAGCAGAGTAAGGGGACAAAACTTATATCCTTAGCAGGTAATATAAGTAATACAGGGGTCGTAGAAGTTCCTATGGGGACCTCGCTCAGAAAGGTTATCTACGACATTGGTGGTGGAATTCCAAACGGAAAGAAACTTAAAGCGGTTCACATTGGAGGACCTCTCGGAGGTTCTATTCCCGAGAGTCTCCTCGACACCCCTGTGGATTTTGATGAGCTTGCAAAAGTGGGAGCTCCAATGGGCGCAGGCGGCATGATCATAATGGATGAAGATACCTGTATGGTTGATGTCGCCAGGTACTTTCTTAACTTCCTCACTGATGAGTCATGCGGCAAATGCGTCCCATGCCGCGAAGGCATCAGGCAGATGCTGAAGATTCTAACTAATATTACCGAGGGAAGGGGGAAAGAGGGTGACATTGAGCTTTTAGAGGAGCTATCCGAGGTAACCAGAGATGCCTCACTTTGTGCTTTAGGTGGAGGTGCTTCTAACCCCATCTTAACTACCATACGCTACTTCAGGGACGAGTATGAGGCATACATCAAGGAGAAGAAATGCCCAGCCTAGAAGCAAGAATGATAGTCAGAGAGAGTAAGGAAAGATGAGTGAAATCCTTTTACAGATTGATGGAAGGGAAGTTAAAGCAGAGGAAGGGATGACTATTTTGGAGGCATCACGAACTGTGGGAATAGATATCCCTACACTTTGTTACCACGAGAAATTAGAACCTTATGGGGCTTGCCGAATTTGCACAGTAGAAGTAGAAACCCGCGGTAGGACACATCTCGTTGCTGCCTGCCTTTACCCCGTTGAAGAAAATTTGGTGGTAAGAACCAGGTCTGAGAAGGTAATCAAAATTCGTAAAATGCTTTTGGAGCTGATGCTAGCTCATGCTCCAGAAGCCGGGGTATTGCAGGATTTGGCTCAAGAATATGGAGTAAGGGAAGTTCGTTTCGAAAAAGAGCCTTCATTCTGCATTCTTTGCGGTCTATGTGTAAGATACTGTGCTGAGGTCAAAAAGAAGAACGCTATTGGATTTGTTGACAGAGGAGTAAGACGAGAGGTAAGTTTCATTCCAGAGATAGCCTCTAAGGAGTGCCGGAACTGCAAGGAATGTTTTTCGCTTTGCCCTACAGAGGCATTACAAGCAAGGTTCCTCTTAACTGAAGCGCTAATGTCTCCCTCACCTTCTTTCGAACCCAAGTCAGAGGAATAGGCAACATTTGAACCCACAGAGGGAGATGCCATGCTCAGGTAATCCTTGTAGAACCCCCCAAAAAGTCCAGATATTATTCAAGAATGTTTGAACTGTTGCCTGGAATTGCTACTACACAATGCTTCTAAATACATATGTTACGATAAAACACAGCCATCCCTGTGTCTCAGAAAGGCATATCCAGAGAAGAGGTTTCAGTTCCCACTATTGTACAGAATGGTGGGCGATACTGGACTTGAACCAGTGACCTCTGCGATGTCAACGCAGCGCTCTAACCAACTGAGCTAACCGCCCGCCAATAAAATAATTCTACTTGATGCTTCCCCAACCGTCAAGCTGGTAAGGCAGCCCAGAAGGCAGAGCCGGGAAACTTATCTCAGGGGATGAAAAGTCAAATCTTTAAGGGATACGCCAACTCGCCTACTTACCTTTGTCCACCTCCCCGTTGTAGGCTCGCTTAGGAGTTATTCCCCTGGCTAGGGCAGCCGCCATTACTGCCTTGGTTATATCACCAGGGATAAAGGGGATAGCTCCCATACTGAGGAGGGTGGTAAAGGTAACAGACCCTCCCCCTACTGACTTAAGCCATAGCCCGAGGAGAAGGAGCCCGGGAACATAAATTAGGACAAAGTTGGCAAAGAGCATCAGGGCCAGCGTGCTCAGGAAGCTTCTTGACCTGATATAGGTATCGGTAAAATGACCCAAGAAAAGGGCAGCCAAAATAAAACCGATTATGTATCCCCCGGTGGGCCCGGCAAGGTAACCCACACCGCCAGACCAGCCTGAAAACCAGGGAAGCCCGGCGGCCCCGAGACCGGCATAGATAGCCAGACTTATGCCTCCCCACCACCTACCCAGGAGAATAGCGGCGAGGAGAACGGCAAAGGTTTGCCCGGTCACTGGTACCGGACTCCATGGCAGCGGGATTCTAGCCTGAGCCAGAAGTCCAGTAAGCCCGGCAATGCCTATAGCCAGGGCTAACTTCCTCGGTATACTAAGCTCATATCTCCATCGGAAGACTTCATATCTAGTTCGGTCAATTGTAGCTGCTATTTGCATATTTATCCTCCATTACTAATTAGCTGAGATGCTGGGCTTAAACGGCTTTGGCCCAAATCCTGAATTCTTAAGAGTACCGGGGGTTATTTCTTCGGCTTGCTACTACCTATGATGGCAATCTCTATGTTGCTACCACAATGAGGGCAGGTTATATTCAGGGTGATAGGCTGGCTCATTACTCGTTCAGCCACAGCGGTAACCATTGAATCAATATTATCCAGACGCTGGTCTAACATATCCAGGCGCCGTTTAAGATTTTTGATATCGAGCCCTTGCTCCTGAGCCGCCGGGCTAGGGTTATCTCCCTCCGCCAATATAACGTATCCTCCGGGTAATTATAAATCAGACTAATTATAGGCGACAGGCGGCGCTATGTCAAAGATTAAATATTGAGATTGCTCATCAACCTTACCCTCTTTAAGCACCCAGAAAAATCTTCGATTTTCCTGGGGACCCGCTTTAGGTTTTTATATAGTTTTCTGAAGGGGCTAACGCCCCTTCAGGCTTTCCCTTTTAATAAGAGAGGGGGGTCAGGGGGATAGGTTGCTAAACGACCTCTAAATATTGATTTACTAAAACTAGATGGCGTATACTAATCTAAAGTAATCAAATAACCTATCTCATATTAAACATAAAGGAGGAACTCCGATGCCTGAGGTAGTAATCGGAAAGGTGACCGACTTCTTCGCCAGACCCATTGTCGCCGGAATTGAGCTAACGGCAATCCTGAAAGTGGGCGACAAAATCCATATCAAGGGACACACCACCGATATGGAACTTACTGCTGACTCAATGCAAATTAATAATGCGGATGTTCAGCAGGCTAAAGCTGGCGACTCGATTGGGATTAAAGTCAGCGAGCGGGTAAGAAGAGGTGATATGGTCTATAAGGTTACCGACTGAGGTAAACCTTAGATTCGGCTAAATTTACGAGCCGCAATAATGATAGTTAAGGTTTGATTGGTCTCAGCTGAGATACTCACCAGTATAGTTAGCCTATACTCTTAAGCAAGTTAGCCATTTCAATGGCATTCTCGGCGGCTTCAAAGCCTTTGTTCCCCATCTTAGTTCCTGCCCGCTCAATAGCTTGCTCCAGGGTATCAGCAATGATTACACCATAAACAATCGGTAGCCCGGTCTCCAGGCTTACTTTAGCAATGCCCTTACTTACTTCAGCGGCAATATACTCAAAGTGAGGTGTTCCGCCACGAACCACAGCCCCAAGGCAGATAACAGCATTATACTTCTTGAATTGGGCTAGTTTCTTGGCTATCAGCGGAATTTCAAATGAGCCCGGTACCCAGGCAACCTCTATATCCGCCTGGTTAACACCATGGCGAAGCAGAGCGTCCTGCGCTCCCTCAAGTAGTTTCTTAGTAATAAACTCGTTAAAACGAGACACAACCAGCCCAAACCTCAGCCCCTTCCCCAGTAACAGACCTTCAAAATGCTTGTTCATTAACCTCTCCTTATTGTTGATATTATTTAATTGAACCCTATCCCCTTTATCCCCTTCCCCTTGACAAGGGGAAGGGGAATTGATTATAAGAGAGGCTTCGCCTCTCTTTGACTCTCCTTTAATGTCTCCCCCTTCAAGGGGATGTAGGTTATGTAAAAGAGCCTTCGCCCAGTACCCATTTCAGGGTATCTATTTTTATCTGCAAAGCAGCTCAATACATGCTACTCCACTCTTTACGGAGCTTGGAGTCTAAACGAAGCGTCTCTACCGCCGAGCCAGGAAGTAGCTGGTCCAGTAAAAGGAATGCTTCTGGGTTGTCAACAGCCTGCAACATGTTTGCTGATGCTTCCACACCTTGCCAAAAGCCCAATCTATTCCTGATTTCATCCTCTGTCCTCATGCTAGCTCACCTACCCTTTTCAATAGCTTTACTGGTCTTTAGCGGTAGCCCTCGGTGTGGCTAAGCGATGACCTAATTTTTTCCGTTTTGTCTCCAGGTAATGACGGTTATAGGGGTTGGGGGGAGTGACAATGGGGACCGTTTCCACTACCTTCAACCCGTAAGCTTCTAAACCTATTACCTTCTTGGGATTGTTGGTCAGCAATCGTATCTGGTGTAAACCCAGCTCAGCCAAAATTTGGGCACCTATGCCATAGTCCCGCAGGTCGGGAGCAAATCCCAGTGATAAATTAGCCTCTACAGTGTCTAGGCCTTTATCTTGAAGGGCATAAGCCCGAATCTTATTATGGAAACCAATGCCCCGCCCCTCCTGCCTCATATACAGGAAAACACCCCGGCCTTCATCAGCAATGGACTGCATGGCTAAAGCAATCTGCTCGCCACAATCACAGCGAAAGCTACTGAATACATCGCCAGTAACACATTCACTATGAACTCGGACTAACACTGGCTCTTCAATAGCTATATCACCCATCACCAAAGCCAGGTGTTCATCGGGGTCGATATCACTTTTATAGGCAATAGCTATAAACTCGCCATATTTGGTCGGTAACTTAGCCTCAGCTACCCGGTGCACCAATCTTTCGTGACGATGGCGATAGGTAATAAGGTCAGCCACAGTTATAATCTTAACCCCATACTGCTCTGACATTACCTCAAGTTGAGATAGCCGTGCCATAGAGCCGTCTTCATTCAAAATCTCACAGATAACGCCGGCGGGATAAAGGCCGGCTAGTCGGGCGAGGTCAACTATAGCCTCAGTATGTCCTGCCCGGACCAGGACGCCACCCTCTCTAGCCCGCAAGGGAAACATATGCCCCGGTCGGGCTAAGTCATCAGCCTTGGTGGCCGGGGCAATTACTGCCCTTATTGTCTCGGCTCTATCGGCGGCGGAAATACCGGTGCTCACCCTATGTTTAGCCTCAACGGATACAGTAAAGGCGGTGGAAAATTTTGAGGTATTGTCGCCGACCATCAGAGGAATCCTTAGTTCATCCAATCGCTTACCCATAATAGGCAGGCAAATCAGTCCCCGGGCATTCCGGGCCATAAAGTTAATAACCTCAGGAGTAACCTTCTCCGCAGCCAGGGTGAGGTCGCCCTCGTTCTCCCTATCCTTATCATCAACGATGATGATAAACTTGCCTGCCTTTATATCCTCAATAGCCTCAGTAATACTTGATATGCCCATTTTACTCCCGTTAAAGATAGACTAGCCTACCAAAAAACCGTGCTCCTGTAAGAAATCAATGGTTATACCCGGGCGGTGAGCCTGGCTAAGTCGTTCTACATATTTGGCAATAATATCCACCTCTAGATTAACCAGATCACCTACCTGCTTACTACCCAGGGTAGTATGTTTCCGGGTGTATTCAACAATAGACACCAGAAATGAGCCGGCATCACAATCAACAATAGTTAAACTAACCCCGTCAACAGCGATAAAACCCTGGTTCACTATATAGCGCATGGCTTCAGCCGGGGCTTCAAGTCTAATGAGCATTGCCTCGCCATCCCACGTAACCGAGGTTACCCTCCCCGTCTCATCAATATGACCCTGGACAAAATGCCCGCCTAACTGTTTTTCTGGAGTTAGCGGTCGTTCCAGGTTAACTTCATCGCCGGCACCAAGTAGCCCAAGGTTAGTCCGCCTCAGTGTCTCCGGCATTATGTCAACAGAGAACGACCTACCATTAAAACCGGTTACTGTCAGGCATACCCCATTAACGGCAATACTGCCGCCCATTTCCATTCCCGGGAGAACCTGGCTAGCGGTGATAACCAGATTTCCGGGTTGAGCTGAAGTAACCTTACCTATCTCTTCTACAATTCCGGTAAACACTCTCACTCCTGCTGTTGAGGTTTTGCCGAGGCATAGCCGCAGACCATCAAATCTTCGCCCAGTTTCTCAACACTAACCCGCTCTAATTTAAGTGAGTCTACCACTTTATCCACCCCTTTACCACCAGCCGCCGTCTTTGCCTCCTTACCACCAATAATAATTGGGGCAATAAAAGCGATAACCTTATCTACCAGCCCACCGTCAAACAGAGAACCGAGTAGAATCCCACCCCCCTCAACTAAAACACTGGTAATTTCCTGTTGCCCTAATACCTCCAGTAACTTCTCCAGGTCGACCCGTCCTTCGGCTGAGGGCAATTCCAATAACTCAGCACCAGCCTGAGCAAAAGCTATTTTCTCCTCTGGTTTGACGACTCTGCCCAGTGCCAATAGTGTCTTACCCGGTTGACTAAATACCCGGGCAGTTAACGGCGTACGCCCTTTACTATCCACGATTACACGAAGCGGTTGCGCCCTGGCCGTCCCCCCCCTGCCACCACAACTCCTGGCGGTAAGCTGAGGGTCATCAACCAGAACAGTATTTACCCCTGCCATGATACAATCAGTGGTATAACGCAGATTATGAACCTGCTTCCTGGCGGCCTCGCCGCTAATCCACTTAGAATCGCCACTCTTAGTGGCAATCTTCCCATCCATGCTTATAGCAAATTTTACGGTAACGAAGGGCATGCCGGTAGTAATGAATTTAGCATAAGCCTCGTTAATCTGTTTAGCCTCTGCCTCATGCTCACCGACGTGTGTCCTAATATCTTCTCCCTCCAGCTCTTCCTGGCCTCGCCCCGAAACTAGAGGGTTAGGGTCGAGCATAGCCAAATGAACCTCAGTGATGCCAGCCGTAATGATTGCCCGGGTACACGGAGGCGTCCGACCACGATGGCAGCACGGTTCCAGAGTAACGTACATCACCCCGCCTCGGGCTCGCTCACCGGCCTGGTTCAAGGCTACTACCTCAGCATGAGGACAACCCGGTGGTTGGGTATAGCCCTGCCCCACCACCTCGTCATGGCTAACTATTACTGCCCCGACCGCCGGGTTAGGACTGACCTGCCCCAAAGCTAATCTAGCCAGGGACAGTGCCTGCTCCATATAGTCCATACGCTCTCATTCTAGCACCTCCTTCAAAAAAAGTGCAACATTGGTCAGCACATGGTCTACGGTTGAAATAGAGGTGACTATGCTGTTATACTTCAGCCAACGGCAGAGGTGAGCGCCGAGAGTAGAGACAAAGGAAGGAGGTTTCAATGATGAGAAAGCTAATAAGAATTGTAGCCGTACTTCTAGTGGTGGGAATTCTGGTTTCAGTGGGAACAGGTTGTGCCCCGAAAGCACCTACTGCTCCTCCGGCACAGGAACCGGCTGGGGAAGAAGGACCCGGGGAAGAGGCTATTCCTCCGGAAGCTCCAGGGGAACAAGCTCCAGGAGAAGAAGCTCCATCCCTATCCGGGGTCTTAGATAAGGCACAAGGAATATCCTCCTACAGCTGCGAGATAGAAGTAACTATACCGCAAGGAGAGACCATTACTGCCAAAACCTGGTGGAAGGGAGACAAGGCAAGGTGGGAAGGAAGTTTTGAAGGCCAAGATGTGGTCCTTCTATCAGACCTGGCGGCACATGAGGCTTTTGTGTATATGCCAGCCGAAAATATGGCGTTTAGGATAGACTATAGTAGCGCCGAGGAAACAGTCGGAGAACCTCCACAAGGGCAAATTGAAGAGATGATGGAATACCAGCCCGAGATTCTAGGTACCGAGGTCATAGATGGTAAGGAATGCCTGGTGGCAAGCTATAGTAGAGCCGGAGAACAGATAAAAATATGGGTTTGGCTCGAGCACGGACTTCCAATCAGAACGGAAATCACCACCGCCGAGGGGACTATTGTAATGAAGTTCACCAACATCCAAATTGGAGGGATTCCCGACAGTACGTTTGAACTGCCAGCCGGCGTCGAGATTATGGAGATACCAGGGATGTAAATGCAAATAAGTTATAGGGCGCCTTCTAAGAGGTGCGTTCGTATCTACCGAGGCAGCTCCCCTTTGGCCCAGGAGGAAATACCCAATAAATGAGAGTCTTTCTCCGTGAAGTTTTGATTGTTATCATAGTGGCTGTATCAGTCTTCATCGTCTCACGAACCGCAATCCAGAGTTTTGTTGTCGTCGGCTCCAGTATGGAACCCAGTTTTGAAGAAGGGCAACGACTATTAATTAACAAAGCCGTTTATCATTTCCGTGAACCGGTACGGGGTGATATAATTGTGTTTCACCCGCCTAATAACCAGCGAGCTGACTACATTAAGCGCATCATTGCTTTACCCGGCGACACCGTCGAGATAAAAGAGGAAGCGGTATACGTTAATGGTTCAAAACTATACGAACCATATATTGAAGACCCCCCCAGCTATACCCTACCTCAGACAGAAATCCCGGACAATAATTACTTTGTGCTTGGGGATAACCGCAATAATAGCAACGATTCTCACAACAACTGGACAGTGAAACGTAAGGACATAATTGGCAAGACTTGGTTATCAATGTGGCCACCAAGTGAGTGGGGGCTTGCCCCTAACTACCCGTTGCAAGAACAATTAGCTTCGGCCAAACTCCTTCCTCAGTTGCCCTAAACTGAGATGAATCATGGTCGGTCTACCATGGGGGCAGGTGTGAGGAATAGCTATTTGCTCCAGTTGCCGCACCAGTTCACGCATTTCGTCATCGGTTAATACCTGCCCCGCTTTTACCGCACTGTGGCAAGCCATAGATATAGCTATCTTTTCCCGCCAATCACCTTTATCCCCTCCCGAATCTAATAATTCCCGTACCATTCCTGCCCAGTCCTTACCCGACAGCAAAGCTGGCACCGCCCGGACGAGAAATGTTCTTTCCCCAAAAGGCTCAATAGAGAAACCAAATTCAGCCAGGTTGGCACACTGAGATTTGAGGACTGCCTCTTGTTGGGGACTAACCTCAAATGTTACCGGTTCAAGTAGCCCCTGAACCTCCACTGCTTGCCGTGACCGCTGGTCTTTAATCTTTTCAAAAAGGATACGCTCGTGGGCAGCATGCTGGTCGATAAGGTACAACCCATCAGGTCCCTCGGCGATAATATAGCTACTGGAGAGTTGACCTAATATCCGTAGTGCCGGTAGAGTTACTGCCGGAGTCGGGGCAGTCACTGGCGACGAAGGGATAAGGCGGCTATCAGCCTCAGCTGATAGTGGTAATCCCTGCCCTGGCACTGAAGGCGCCCCATAGGCAGTAGCTACTTCCTCAATTTTAGGCACGGGCATTAGTTTGATTAAAGCCTGCCGGACCGCCTTCTGGACGGCACTGAAAACGGCGTGTTCATGGTGAAATTTCACTTCGGTTTTAGTCGGGTGGATATTAACATCCACCTCCCCAGGCGACAGCGAAATGTTAATGATAGCCACGGGATGTTTCCCCTGCATCAAAAGCCCGTGGTAAGCCTCCTCTACCGCCCAGGCTAACAAACGGCTGTTGGTCCAGCGGCGGTTGACAAAGAGGCTGAGGTAGTCACGGTTGGAGCGGCTTATTGACGGCGAGCCGACCATACCCGTTACCTGGGGCGATGAAATTGCCGGCCTACCTTCCCATCTCTCAGCCTCAATCTCCAGCATATTCTGGGCTACATCTAAGCCGTAGACCTCAATTATGCTATCTATTAGCCGACCACTGCCCGGCGTTCTTAGCGTCGCCCGGCCATCAATGAACAGGGCAAACTTAACCTCAGGGAAGGCAAGAGCATAGCGGCTGACGACATTAGCCATGTGGCTATTTTCGGTAGCCAGCGATTTGAGAAATTTTAATCTGGCCGGCACCTTGCGGAAGAGATTCTTAACCGTAACCGTAGTCCCCTGAGAGCGCCCCTGACTTTCCCGGTTAACCACCTTTCCGTCCTGCAAACTGAGGTAAGTACCGGCTGACTCGTCGGCAGCCCGGGTAACAATGTCCACCTGAGCCACAGCGGCGATACTGGGCAGTGCCTCACCGCGAAAGCCAAGGCTGGAAATAGATTCCAAATCGTCGACACTGCCTATCTTGCTGGTGGCATACCTATCAAAGGCAAGTTCTATCTCGGCTGACGGGATTCCCGACCCGTTATCCATTACCCGTATCAGGCTTACCCCACCACCCCTGACCTCAACCGAAATCTGACTGGAGCCAGCATCCAGCGAATTCTCCACCAGCTCCTTGACCACCGATGCCGGTCTCTCCACCACCTCCCCAGCGGCAATCCGGGCTACTAATTGAGGGTCTAAAACTCTAATCGGCATGTTAATTAATTATACACGGTTTCGTGTAGAATGTCAATGGTCTTGACTAAAATTTGGCGGCTAACCTAGCTTCTCCAGCTTGGCGAAGCTCAGTGAAAGTTTTTTAATCCCGACCTCATCAAAAACAACCACCACCTCACTATCATCCTTTACCGGTTGACAGTTGACCACTATCCCATCACCAAACTGGGGGTGGTGGACATGGTCGCCAGCCTTGAGTTCCTGAGTATTCAGGCTGGGAGTTGAAGGCTTATCCCAAGAATAGATAGCGGTAGCTATCTGGCTCTCCTCCCCCTGCCACCAACCGCCACCCGTTAGCAGATGCGGGGGAATATCTTCTAAGAAGCGCGATGGTTTATTGACGGTGCTTGAGCCCATCAGACTGCGGCGGAAGGCACGAACCAGATATACCCTCTGCTTGGCTCGGGTTATACCGACGTAGCACAGCCGCCGCTCCTCCTCCATCTGCTGGGGGTCGCCAAACGACTTAAAATGGGGCAGGATTCCGTCTTCCATACCAACGATAAACACCACCGGAAACTCCAGACCCTTGGCCTGGTGCAGGGTAATCAGGGTTACCGCATCTACCGTCTCATCAAGCCCGTCGACATCAGATACCAGGGTTACCCCCTCCAAAAAGGCGGATAAGCCTTCGGCGGGCTTCAAATCGCGATATTGCTGGGCTACGGTGCGAAGTTCCAGGATATTTTCCCAGCGCTCCTCCCCCTCGGGTTGACCTAATATATATTCCTTATAACCAGAGCCCTCAACAACCAAATCAAGTAAATCAACCAGGTTAAGTTCCCGACTACGGGCAATGAATCCTTCCACCAAGTCCAGAAAGCTAACCAATGCCCTGGCGATATGAGGATTAAACGGAGGCTGGTTATCACCTTTGGGCTCGCTTATAGGCCGTAACGCCTCATATTGAGATATACCCATAGACTTTGCCCAACCGGATAACCTGGCTAGAGTTTGCTGACCAATACCACGCTGGGGAACATTGATTATCCGGAGGAGGCTAACCGTATCATAAGGGTTCTGGATAAGCTTGAGATAAGCAATAATATCCTTGATTTCTCGCCTCTCATAGAAGTGGGTGCCAGCCACCAGCTTATAGGGTGTCCCGTAGCGAACAAAAGCTTCCTCAAGAGCCCTTGACTGGGCATTAGTCCGATACATCACGGCACAGCCGCCCAGGCCAGCCTCGCCCTGGTCTACCAGTCGCTCTATCTCATTAACCACAAATTGGGCTTCCTCTTGCTCGGTATAGGTCTCAACCACCGTGGTTAGTTCGCCCGGTTCATTATCCGTCCATAATTCCCTGGGTTTACGCTGCTGATTGGCTGAGATTAGATAGGATGCCGTTTCCAAAATCTTTTTCGTCGACCGATAATTCTGCTCCAGCAGCACCAATTTGGCGTCGGGGTAATCCTTCTCAAAGCTAAGGATATTGCGCAGGTCGGCAAACCGCCAGGAGTAGATTGACTGGTCGGGGTCACCGACAACACATATATTGCGATACTTCTCGCCCAGTTGCCTTATTAGTTCATACTGAACCAGGTTAGTATCCTGAAACTCATCTACCTGAACATGCTGGTATCTCGTCTGGTATCTAGATAAGATATCAGGGCTGTTTCTAAATAGCTGCACCGCTTTCATCAACAGGTCATCAAAGTCAAGGGCGTTACTTTCGGTTAATAGCTGGTGATAGCGCTCATAGACCCGGCTGACCACCTCATCAAAATAGCTACGGCTACGCTCAACATAGTCTTTGGGGGTAAACACCCGAACCTTAGCCGCTCTAATGGCTGAGGCTATAGCCCGAGGGGCATATTGCTTGGGGTCAAGACCTGCCTCCCCGATACTACGCTTGAGTAAGCTTATTTGGTCTTCCTCGTCATAGATGACAAACCTGGGGTCAACGCCTATTTCCCTGCCATCCCGACGCAGGATGCGAGCGCAAATAGCGTGAAAGGTGCCCAGGGTTAAATCCTTTACCTGACCGCCGACGAGATGGTAAAGTCTCTCCTCCATTTCCCTGGCCGCTTTATTGGTAAAGGTAACCGCTATAATGTGGCCGGGGCTAACGCCACAAACCTTAATCAGATAAGCAACACGATGGGTGATGACCCTGGTTTTGCCACTACCCGGACCGGCTAAAATCAGCACCGGACCGCTAATCGCCTCTACCGCTTCCCGCTGCACTGGATTAAGCTCAGCCAGAATGTCCATGCTAACTCATTATAACACTGGCTCAAGGTAGCATTAAAGCAAGATTCAATTTTGAAAGCACTCAGTTTCGCCTATCTCTAATTCACAGATATAAAAAGTTGCAATAATTTGATTGGTGTGGTATAATATTAAGTTAAGTAGCAACCTTTAAGCTGGTCCAGAGAGGCTGGCAAGGGAAATGAAGAAAAGCGGATAGCAAGACCTCTTGCCAGCGAAGGTGAGAGGTTTTTTTATGTCTGAAAAAATTATAATGACCCCGGAGGATATAACAAGGACTCTGGCGCGCATTGCCCACGAAATCATAGAGCAAAATAAGGCTGTTGAACACCTGATACTGGTGGGCATGCACACTCGTGGCGTGCCTCTGGCCCGGCGGCTAGCCACCCTCATAGAAGACTTCGCCGGACTGAAGATACCGGTTGGCACTCTGGACACCAGCCGGTACCGAGATGCCCCTTCCTCATTAAATCAGCAACCTATTGTCACACGCACCGACATTCCGGTCAGTATTGATGGCAAGTCGGTAGTGCTAGTTGACGATGTCCTATATACCGGGCGCAACACCCGTGCCGCTATGGACGCCCTCATTGACCTGGGGCAGCCCAAAATAATCCAGCTGGCGGTGCTTGTTGACCGCGGTCATCGTGAGATGCCGATACGGGCTAACTATGTAGGTAAGAATGTGCCAAGCTCAAGACATGAGGAAATACAGGTTCGACTGGTAGAGACCGACGGCATAGATGAAGTCGCCATCACCAGCACAGCTAATGAGCATCCCCGAAGTAAATTGAGGCAAGCAGGCTAATTCAAAAGGAGTGGCTATGGCTATGACCAATAGAAGTCTAGTGACCGTAGACGATTTATCTAATGGGGAAATAGAGGCGCTGTTTTCCCTGGCTGACGAGATGTCAGACTCCATGAATGAGCAGTTTGGTCTATGCCACGGTAAGATTATGGCCAGCCTGTTTTTTGAGCCCAGCACTAGGACACGGCTGTCGTTTGAGACAGCCATGCACCGACTTGGCGGCAGTGTCATAAGTGCGGTTGATATCGGGGCAACTTCGCTGGCTAAAGGTGAAAGCATTGCCGATATGGCCCGAGTGGTCGGGAGTTACGCCGATATAATTGTCATCCGCCACCCCTGGGAGGGGGCAGCCAAGGTGGTTGCCGACTATGCTGGCGTCCCGGTAATAAATGCTGGCGACGGAAGTCATGAACATCCAACCCAGACCTTGTGCGACCTTTACACCATCAAGAAGGAGAGGCAAACCATTAAGGGGCTAAAGATTGCTCTATGGGGAGACTTAAAATATGGGCGAACAACCCATTCGCTAACCTACGCCTTGGCTAGATTAGGGGCTACTATCCTCTTCCGTCCCGGACCAGGTCTTGAGTTACCGGAGCATGTTCTCAGGAAGCTAACCACCGAATATGGAGGCGAGCTGATAAGGTATGAGGCTTTAGACCAAGCCATTAAGGGAGGGCTTTTCCCCCTGGATGCGATATACATAACGCCCAGCAGCCCACATCAACTGGCAATGATGCCCGATGTGAGTCTTCAGGTCGAGCTAAAGACAGGAGTTGATGCCCTCTATGTTACCCGGCTTCAGACGGAAAGACTTTCGGCCAAGGCTAAAAAACAAGGGTTAAAAGAGCAGTACCCGGTGGTAGATAAGAAACTGCTCAGGAAAAAGGAGTTTAAGCGAACGCTGGTTATGCACCCACTACCCCGTATTGATGAATTAGCCTACGAAGTAGATGCCGACCCGAGGAGTATGTACTTTAAACAGGCGGCACGTGGGGTACCAATCAGGATGGCACTCATCGCCTTCTTACTAGGAGCCAAGGAAATTTCCATTCCCAGAGAAAGCGAGTCCTTTATCCGGAAAACAGACTATCCGGTGTATAGGCGAGATTTTGGTGTCAGTTGTCCCAATCGTGACAGATGTGTGTCAACACAGGAAACTGAAACCAAGTATATCAAGCCCGAATTCAAAATAGTAAGCAACCAGCCGTTAACCTTAAGGTGTGTTTATTGCGAACACGAAGTCCACCCCCGGTATATCGCCAGTTCCGAGTGGCATGATGGGACACTGGATAGCAAAAAATATCATAGCGCTGACAGCCACTGGACTAGAAAGATTAAAACAGAGAACCTGATTGTTTTTGATTCAGAAAGTGAAGCCGAGGCTCATGGTTTCAAGCCCAGCCATTACGTCAGAGTGAGGCATTAGACAAATGATGAAGCCGTTACTTATTCAGGGTGGTCGTATAATTGACCCCAGCCGGGGAATAGATGAAACTGGCAGTCTGCTTATTACCGAGGGCAAAATCTCACGGCTGGGCAGGGGAGAAATAGCTCCGCCTGAGCCGGGTTGTGATACCCTTCACGCCCCGGGGCTAATAGTCTGCCCCGGATTTGTTGACCTCCATTGCCACCTCAGACAGCCCGGTTTTGAGGACAAGGAAACTATTGCTACTGGCAGCCAGTCTGCTGCCAGAGGCGGCTTTACCACTATTTGTTGTATGCCCAATACCAGCCCGCCCCTGGATAGTCGGGCTACTATAGATTATGTAAAATCCACGGCAGCATCAGAGGGGGTGGTCCGCATTCTGCCTATCGGCTGTATCTCCAAGGGTAGAGAGGGAGAAGAGCTAGCCCCGATGTCGGAACTGGCTTCAGCCGGGGTGATTGCCTACAGTGACGATGGTAATCCAGTCCTGAATTCAAACCTGATGCGCCAGGCGCTGGACTGCAGCCGTGGTCTGGGCCTGCCCATTATTGACCACAGCGAGGATACCATCCTCAGTGAGGGTGGGCTGATGAACGAAGGCATAATATCAACCAGGTTGGGTCTCCGGGGAATACCGGCGGCTGCTGAGGAGATTATGATTGCCCGTGACCTGATTCTGGCTCAACTGACTGAAGCCAGACTGCACATTGCCCATGTTTCTACCGAAGGCTCGGTTGACCTTATTCGCCGCGGCAAGGAGAAAGGGATAAAGGTTACGGCTGAGGTTACGCCCCACCACCTGACCCTGACCGAAGAGAAGGTCATCGGCTATAACACCAACGCTAAGGTAAACCCGCCACTGAGGACTAAACGGGATACCCAAGCCTTAATTCAGGGGCTCAAGGAAAATGTAATTGATGCTATTGCTACCGACCACGCCCCTCATACCGAAGCCGATAAACTTGTTGACTTTGCCCTGGCTGCCTTCGGCATCAGTGGCTTTGAAACCGCCCTGGGCAGCCTGTTAAGTCTGGTGCATAATGGACAGCTAACCCTGAATACCCTTATCTCCAAGCTTACCTGCGCACCAGCAAAGATTATTGGTAATAAATATGGCAGGCTGGGCAGCCTTGAAGTTGGAGTTTCCGCCGATGTTACTATCTTTGACCCCGATATGGAGTGGATAGTTGATACCGGGACTTTTGCCTCTAAGGGCAAGAATACCCCCCTGGCTGGCTCCAGGCTCAAAGGCAGGGTAATGGCAACTATATCCCGGGGAAAGCTGGTTTATAAGGATGGCTGCGTTACAATTAAAAGGGGAGTTTAAGAGGGGCTTCGCCCCTCTTCAGAAAATCTTCCCCTTCCCCTTAATAAGGGGAAGGGGATAAAGGGGATAGGGTAACAAAAATTATGACCCAAAAAGCAACATTAGTCCTAGCTGATGGCTCGGTTTATGAGGGCTATGCCTTTGGCGCTGAGGCTGGTGCCTCCGGTGAGGTCGTGTTCAACACCAGTATGATGGGCTATCAGGAGATGCTGACCGACCCCTCCTATGCGGGACAGATTGTCGTTCCCACCTACCCTCTTATCGGTAATTACGGCATCAATAAGGAGGACTTTGAATCAAGCAAAATCCAGGTAAGGGGCTTTGTCGTCAGGGAGGAGTGCCTTGAGCCCAACCATTATCTTAGCACCAGCACCCTGGACCAATTTCTAAAGGAGTATGGCATACCGGGAATTTACGGCGTGGATACCCGGGCCCTCACCCGCCGACTGCGCACCTCAGGGGTAATGATGGGTATTCTCACCAGCGATACTTCACAACAGGCTCAGGAGCAACTAAAAAAGCTGCCCAGCTATGAGTCAATTGACTTTGTTAAGCAGGTAACCACTGATGTCCCCTACCAGTGGGAACCGGAATCAAATGAAGATGCCCCTGAAACTTTATGTAAAATAGTTGTCCTTGACTGAGGCTTGAAATATTCTATCCTGCGCACCATGCGAAGTATGGGCTGTTGTGTAACGGCTGTCCCGGCGACTATGCCCGCTGAGGAAATCTTAGGACTAGAACCCGATGGCATTATCCTCTCCCCGGGCCCGGGTAACCCGGAACTGCTGGACTACATTGTAGATACGGTTAAAAAACTGGTTGGCAAAAAACCGATGATGGGCATCTGCCTCGGCAATCAGCTAATTGCCCGCGCCTTCGGTGCCAGGACCTTCAAGCTGAAGTTTGGACATCGTGGCGGCAACCACCCCGTCCGGGACCTCGCCACGGGCAAGGTCTACATCACGGCTCAAAATCATGGCTACGCCGTTGACCCCGACAGCCTCAAAGATGAGCTGGAGATTACCTATGTAAATGTTAACGACGGCACGGTAGCCGGCTTGCGCCACAAGAAGCTACCCGTCTTCGGCATCCAGTACCACTCCGAAGCCTCCCCCGGCCCGTGGGACAGCACCTACCTGTTCACAGAGTTTCGGGAGATGGTGAGGGGAAAGAAATAGACTTATGCAATTTCTCAGTCACTTTATAATAAGGGGATGTTTAAAGGGATTTTATCCCTTTCTATTGGTAACCCCATCCCCTGTGTCCCCTTCCCCTTGATAAGGGGAAGGGGAATTATAGAAAGAGGGGCTTCGCCTCTCTAAAACTCTCCTGAATAGGAGGGGACAGTTAAGGAGTAAAGCAAAATAAAATACAGGGAGTCCAAGAGGGACGAAGCGAGAGGGTTTGAAAAGGAGTGAAACAAAGGGTGTCCGAGAGGGGCGAAACAAACTC
>JAUWIC010000001.1 GCA_030605575.1 Dehalococcoidia bacterium | reverse complement strand
AGGCACGGTTACTCTCTTACTGAAGTCACCATCTTCATCGGTGTCGTCAGTTCCCAATTCCTGGTAGATTTCAACCTCATCCTCAATATCATCACCCACATCAGCTTCCTGGCTGGAGAAATAGATATCAACCTCTTTTATAAGAGGGGGGTCGTATATACTATGCGGCCAATCTTCACCCCTGACATAAAAACGGTCGCCGATTTCACCCTCATCAGGGTCAAGCTCAATATCGTAATCCAATGCCAGAGCCGGTGTGGCGGGGATGGCTACTAATAACAGGGAAAGGATAACGGCTAGAGTTAGCACTCGGAATACTTTAGCATATTTCATCAACAAACTTACCTCCTATATTCCTTACATCATATTACAACGCTAAATTATAGCGGAAGTTAGGATATTTTACAAACTATGTTAAAAAACTTAAAAATCACCCTTTAAGATAGGCAGTTCTCCTGCCCAGCCAGAAGCACAGGAAACCGGCACCGACGGCTATTAAGGCATATATAGCTCCCCGAGGCATGACAAAGCGAGAGCCAACATAGAACGACGCCGGGGCTGACCACTGGCTCTCATTGGAGGCACTATCTTTAGCCTTTACCCTCCAGTAGTAGGGTTCTTCCTGTTTCCTCGGGTCTAGCTTTGCCTCCTCCTTAGTGATGGCATAGTCTGAGTCAGCCAAATCCTCTTTCTCCAGCACCATAGAATCAGCCGTGAAATCCTCATCGGTGGCAATCTGAAGGGTATAGGTTACGGGCAGGCTGTCATCAGTAACCGCCTCCCAGTCAAACTCTGTCTTGGCTTCGGCTTCACTCGCCTCTTCAGGTAGTAATAGCTCCGGTATTGGTGGTGCTTCTGATTCCATATAGAAGAGAACCTGAAGGGAATTGGTGCTATCACTAACCGTTACGGTATGATTGCCACCAACGCTGGCCGGGATATCAAAGGTGACCGAAAAAGCTCCGTTACCACCAGCAGTAGCTATAGCTAGCTGAGTATCGTCATACTTGATAGTTACTATCCCATCAACTGTGAACCCGACACCACTAACGGCGACTGAGGTGCCAACATTGCCCGCATATTGGCTGAGGGTAACCCCAGCCCCTACAGTGAACTCTGCCTTATCGGTGTTGTCATCACTATCCTCTGCCTTGACATCGTAAGTACCCGACCGCATAACGGGCACACTAAAGGTAACCTCAAAACTACCGAATTTACCAGTGGTATCAGTGGCTACCTCAGCCTGGTCAAAGTAAATAGTGACATCACTTTTATAGCCGAAACCGGTGCCGCTGACGGTTACCCTATCACCTAGGGCTCCTGATGATTGGTCAAGGGTAATGGAGGAAAGCACCTTAAAGTTAGCTTCATCCGAGTTGCCCAGCAGGTCCTCGGCGGTAATCTTGTGATTCCCGGCCACGCTGTCAGGGATAGCGAAGGTGTAGGTAAACTCTCCGGCCGGGTCGGCCACCACAGTGCCGATATCAGCTCTAGTCCCATCGTAGTAGAAAGTTACCACCTCACCAACATAGAAACCCTGGCCATTAACCGTTACCCGGGTGCCGACAGCACCATCCCTGGGGTGGAGCTCAATCTCAACTTCCTGGACAATAAAGGGTCTCCGGCTCCCCAATGGATTACCTTTTTCATCCTCAATGCTAACATAAAATCTTCCCGGTACGACATCATCGGGAACATCAAAAAGGATGGTGAAAATGCCACTATCAGGAACGACTAAGCTATCAATTTCCCGGTCACCAAAGAAGATAGAGATGCTATCGCCCCTATAGGATTCAAAGTTTGCCCCGGTCACAGTAACCCTTGTCCCTGGTGAGCCCGAGGTGGGAGACAGGGTAATCATAGGCGCCGCCAAAGCTGGCATGGCTGGTATAAGCACGAGCACCAGGAACAAGATAACGGCTATGACCAGTGTTCGGAGGACTCTAGCATATTTCATCGGCATTTACCCAACCAGTATAAGGCAGCATTAGTCAACATAGGCATTCAAATATTTACCAATCATATCTTCTTGCTGCTCGCTACCAGCAGTTAAGAAGTGGTGCAAACTGGCTGCCACAAGTATGGTTTTCTTTCTAGCCGTGCTAGTAGCGAGTGCATCCACCGCGGCCTTCAACTTTTCTGGAATCTCCACGGCTAGGCTTTTCTTGTCCATAATAACCTTCCTTAAATTTTACCAGTATTAACTATATTTTACTAGTCAAGAATTGTCTTGTCAAGCCCCTTAGCTAACTAAGTCCTTCAATCCGGGCAAAAATGACAAAATACTGTTGACTATAGTAGAACATATGTGCTATTCTGGCTGGGAAAGGCAAGTTATGGAAGCGGAGAAGACCAACGGCTTTGCCGGGAACACGAACCACCAGATAGATTTGCCACCTGAGTATTGCCACTATCGGGACGAGGGCTGTGAGTTTGCCGACTCCTGTCTTAACTGCCCGTTTGAAAAATGTATCTATGACGAGCCTAGAGGCAGGCAGTGCTATATCAAGAGGTTGCGAGCCAAAGAGATAGCCAGGCTGTTCACTACTGGTGGAAAGAGAATAAAGGAGCTGGCACTAATGTTTGGTCTCAGCCAGCGAACGGTACAGAGGGCATTAAAGAGGGCTAAGAATGAGTGATGGCTTTACCCCCTCACAGTTAATTAATCGTGATATAAACCGGCTCAAGGGTTATAAAGAACTCCTTGATTTCTACCACGGTCGGCACTGGGAAGGCTACGCCAGGCGAGGTGAGAAACGCCTGACCTTTAACTACACCAAGGTGGTTATAGATAAAATTACCTCATACCTAATGTCCGGTACTACCTTCACTGTTGAGGCTGTTGAGGACTCAGATGAGGCTAGAGCCAGAACCCGGAGAGCAGAGCGAGCCCTATACCAGGTGTATGAGGATAATAACCTGGAGCAGCTCGACTTTGAGACCGAGATTGACTGCGCCATTCTGGGTGATGCTTGCTTTAAGGTTATCTGGGACACCGAGACGAAAAGGGTCAGGATTACCGCCCCCGATACTCAAGGCATCTATGCCTGGTGGCTGGGGGATGATACCTCCAGGGTATGGAAAATAGCCTCAAAGTATAACCTCACCTCAGACGAGGTTGAAATCCTGTACAAAGTAAAACCCAAGGGCAAAACGGCTAACGTGGTGGAGCTATGGACAGCCCATGACTTTGAGCTGTGGCTGGATAATGCTCAGGTGGAGAAGAAGCCTAACCCCTATGGCTTTATCCCATTCGTCATCTATCCCAAC
>JAUWIC010000056.1 GCA_030605575.1 Dehalococcoidia bacterium | reverse complement strand
CCTTCTCGCGGCCGATATTATCTCTCATTTTTTGGCTCAGCTGACACTTAAACTCCACAATTTTACCGCAGCCCAGGCATACTAGGTGATGATGCTCAACCGATGGCTTTACTTCATAGTGATGGTGAGCCTCATCAAAATGAAGTTCCTCTACTAAACCGAGTTCCTTGAGCCTCCGCAGGGTTCGATAAACAGTGGATAAGCTAAGGCGAGGTTGCTTCTCTCGGGCTTGGCGATAGACCTCATCAGCATCTAGGTGTCCACGGCGAATAATATCCAGGATTAAAGTCCGCTGATTGGTCATCCTCAGCCCGGCTGAGTTTAATGCCTTGCGGTCAATTTTTAGTGTTTGTTTTTTAACAGCCATCGCTATTATCGCTAATGCTTATCGTTTGCAACTATTATAAGATATGGGTGTTTCGTTGTCAAGTCTGGTGTAAGGTTTTTAGGAGGAAAATTAAGGTATTTAAAGGTATTTAATGGAAGACTAGAAATTTCAGGCTTCTAATTGCCTTTTTATTTCGGGGATAGCCTGTCGAGCCGCTAGTTGACCTTGCAGAATGCACTCCCTATTCCCACAGCTCCTCAATATCCTTTTCGGCTTGCTGCCTGCTCTCAGTCTCTCGGCTGGGGATAAACTCCTTGTAGGACTCGGCCGAACCATACTCCCTGGTCCTGATAACTACTGGCATGGGCACGGCATGACCGAAGATAAGCGCCTGCTGCCTGGATTCCAGCCGGGATAATACTGATTTGAGTTCACTCTTACGAGATACCCCAGCCAGGACACTATCAATATCGCGCTCGTTGTCCAGGAGACAGGTTATCTTGGTCCCCATCTGGGACATAACCTCATCATCAATGCCGCTGGGTCTCTGGTCAATTACCAGCAGGGTAACATTATATTTGCGCATCTCACGGGCAATAGTGCCGAAGATAGTCTGGCTTGAGACCTCTGAATTAAGGAATTTATGGGCCTCCTCAATAGTTATCACCAGAGGATGGGGTGGAGCTATATCCTCGCCCAGTGCCTTCTCCATTCTCTCCCGATATTGAGCATGGATGCGGCGGGTAAGTAGATTGGCGACCAGAATATAAGCTGTAATATCGGTATATCTACCAAATTCCAGGACTACATTTATCCCCTGGTCAAGGTATTCTAAGATGTGCTTTACCGGATTATCCGGGGCGTGGGGTAGCAGGAAAGGGAGCCGTCTGATGGTTTCCAACCCACGGCGCAGGTTCCGGTAGGTGCTATCATGAATGTTTAGTCTGGCCAATAGCTGCTTGGTCTCATCCCCATCCTCTAGCTCCAGGGTGGCTTCAATCCACCGCTTATTACCGAACTCCCGGTATAGCTGGTACACGGCTTGGACCGAGGCTTCGGTAAGGTTCAAGGTCTGGCGAAGTAGCCCGATGTCTTCGGGTTCTATCTCATCATAGCCGATTCTGACGACAAAATCGGTGCTCACCCGCCGCCGCCTGGAACTTTCTTCATCAAGGGTAAACACAGCTACCTTTGACGGGAAAAGCTGTTTTAAGGCTTTAACCTTCCGCCTCTCCTCGCTCCTGCCTTCCCAGCCATATTCGCTATGCATGTCAAAGACCAGATTGGCTGCCGTTCCTTTCTGGAGCATGCCGATGAGCAGTAACCGGGTGAGGAAGGTCTTCCCGGTGCCACTCTTGCCAAAGATGCCATTAGACCGCTTGACCAGCTCCTCTAGGTCAAGACAGACCTTGGTCTCCATATCCAGCGGTGTTCCAATATAGAACCTTTTTTCATCCTCGCCGCCAAAGACCAGCTCTACATCTCGCTGTGAGGCTAGATTTACCGTTGAGAAGTGACTGGGGACGGTCTTAACCGACTGTGCTCCCTCAAGTAAGCTGGCAACATTACCCCCGATAGTGAGATACGGAGAGACATGAATTGTCCCGTAGGTGCTGGTGCCGGCTAATACCTCAGCCATAAACGGGTCGGAAACATCGGGTGGGGTCAGGGTAAGCTTCTGGTCGATCACCCCCAGGCTGACATCGGTTATCATGCCGAAGAAACGCTGTTTCTCCCCCTCAATGGTTACATAACGCCCGACCGCCATATCCTCAACTGAAGCTGAGCTGTCCAGCCTCACCTCTACCCCTTTGGTTAATGAACCTGAGGTAACAATGCCCAGCCTTTTAGTCTCTTCATTCATGTTTTAATCCTCCCCAGAATAGCTTTAAGCTGGTTAAAATTGCCGCTGAGTAATATGGCTAATTCTTTGCCGGCGGCGACTAAAAAAGCACGCCGGTCTTCATATACCTGGCTCATCTGGCGCAGACAGGCGGCAACACGTTCATCCATGGCAACCGGCAGGCGAGTGTTAATCAATATGTTGAGGAAGTCAAAGGACTGGCTGAACTCCTTCACCTCTTCCGGAGAGCACAGGTAAACAAAGCCGTGGATTCGGGCTGGTTTGGGTGGCAGGTAGTGGTGCAGTTTATCACCCTGCCTGTGCCCCACCACCAGAGCGCTGAATTCACTTTTAAGTAGCTTCAAAAGCTGGGGGCTTGCCTGATAGACTGCCTCCTCACTGGTCTCATCCTTGCCCCTGGCGATTGGTCGCCGCCCCGGCTCAAAGCTGGTGGTAGTAGCATTATAGACGATACCATATAGCTCCACGTCTGAATCTTTGGTCTTTACCATACTGCCTAGCGGTGGCGACTGATAAAGCTCATAGCACTGGGCGACAAAGTCGTTAGTGCTGGCTTCAATAACCTCACCTACTCTATCCACGGATGTACCTCCCTTGTGAAATCCTAATATCTAAGCACTAAATCCTAAACAATGTCTAATCTCCAAATTCAAAATTGTTTGGGCCATTTGGATTTTATTTATTTGAATTTGTTTAGAGTTTAGAAATTAGTATTTAGAGTTTTCCTTCTTCTTTAAACATTTAAGCTACCCCTTACCCTACCTGACAGTTACCTGAGCAAGGCTTTCCTGCCCACAACCTCATGCTTTTGGTGCCACCTCTGGACAGCCTCAATTACTTCGTCAGGATGGTCGCAAATTCTTAGTAGGTTAAGGTCGTCTTCAGAGATAAACTTTCTTGCCAGGACAGAGCTCTGTAGCCAGTCCAGAAATCCTTTCCAGTACTGGCTATCGAACAATATCACCGGGAAGGGCTTTATCTTATGGCTCTGTATCAGGTTTAGCACCTCAGTTAGCTCATCAAGTGTGCCTAAGCCGCCGGGCATTATGACAAAGGCAGTGGCATACTTTACCAGCATCACCTTGCGGACAAAGAAATGATGAAAGGTTATTGACTTTATGCAGTAAATATTGCCAGCCTGCTCCTCGGTCAGTTCAATATTTAGCCCGACTGAAGTAATCCCGGCTTTAAGCGCCCCCTTATTGGCTGCCTCCATCACGCCAGGCCCACCGCCGGTTATGATGGAGAAGCCCAGTTGTCCCAGCCGATAAGCTATTTCTTCCGTCTGGGCATATAGCTTATCATCTGCCTTTAGCCGAGAGGAGCCATATATGGTTACCGCCGGCTCTATGCCAGAAAGGCTGTCAAAGCCCTCCACCAGCTCCCCGATTATGCGGAACATGCGCCAGGAATCTTCCTTGGCCAACTCGTTTATTTCATATCCGTATGTCATGCTGCCCTCCCCGGAGAACAAGTCTCACCTATTTTAATGATTACCGCCGAAATTTGGTAATTTACCTGTCCCCCTCATACCCTTTAGATATTTATTAACCCTATCCCCTTTATCCCCTTCCCCTTGATAAGGGGAAGGGGAATGGGTTGTATAAGAGAGGCTCCGCCTCTCTCTGACTCTCCCTTTTCCTGCAGTTCCGATTTCTTCTTCTTTTCCTTGTCCTTCTTGGGCTTTTTCACATTCTTTCTTCCCTTGGTTCCCATTTCTATCCTCCTATCCGCTTCATTTTAGCCTTTAGAGTTTAAGATATTAGAATTCTATACCACATTTTGGGCATCTAATGGGATGTTGCTTTTCCTTAAGCATGTTAATCATCATTCTAGATAGAATTCCACAATTTTCCTTTCCCATGTGAAATCTGTGAGTTCCTTCTGTGACGATTTCAATCGCATCTCGGCTGCGCGCTACTTCAGGTCTACACCTTTGTAATTTTTGCATTACATCCTCGATTGGTAATCCATGGCTATTCATAACTATCTCGAACTCACTTTCATTCCAACGTAGTTCTTGAGCCACCTTGCCCCCCTCCTTTTTAACGCTCTCAAACCCAGTGTATGAAGTTTGCTCATTTTTGTAAAGACAGTAGAGCAGAGCCTCTTTAGAATCTCCCCCTCTCCTTTGAAGGAGAGGGGGATAAAGGGGGTGAGGTATGTTTCTTTAAGATTTTTTCATTTCATTGGCGAACTCTCTGGCTTTGGCGAGTTCTTCATTGCTGGGATGTCCTCGGTTAAAGAAAAACAGCGCTCTTCCTTTGCAGCAAAAACTACCTTTTATGAGCGCGCCCTTTGCTTTGAGCAGCTCTTCTATTGCCTTCACTTCATGGCCCTCGCCGCTTCCTGAAGTCCCGAATAGCGCCATCTTCCTTCCCTTAAAATCATTTCTGGCTATAAACTTCCGCAATTTCCCGCCGGGTTTGCTTGCGTAGCAGCCAGAGCCCAGGAAAACAAAAGAGTCTTTGGCTAGTTCCTTTTTCTCTTTAACACTCTCTGCCTTAACTCCCAGTCCTGCGGCGATAGTTTCGGCAACCTTTCTGGTATTTCCAGTCATGGAATAATAAACAACCTCAAACATTTTTGCTGCCTCCTTTCTTAAACCCACCTTGTTCTTTTGCTAAAGCTCTTGGCGGAGGTGAGGGTGGGCAAATGCTCCTCCACCAGGGATGATTCTACCAACTGCCAGAAGTTTTCCCTGTCGGCTCCGGTTACCACTGCCTGCTCGTGGGCTTCGCTTAATGCCACCGGGTAGCCCTGTCCCCGCTGGCACTGGTCTAAGACCAGGGCATGAGTGAGATTAAGCAGGATTTCATTTATAGCTACCCACCGTGGTATCTCAACCCTGGCTATCTCATCATCCAGCCTCAGGTAGAAGAAATAGACCTGGTGCTCCCCGTAGCGCTTCTGGACTATAGACGACTGACTGATAAACAGCGCCGACCTTTCCCCCTGACTTAATAGATTCAGGAATAGCTCTCTATCCCGAACACCAGCCACTTTATCGCAGTCCCGTGTGTCACAGGTTTTACAATGGAGGTCGGTATCAAGAATATCCTGGGGGCAGAGAGCCACCCGCAGGGCATTGACGACATCGGTGCTGCGGGGAAAGCTAATATAGCTGGCCAGGGCAAGCCTCTTATCTTTATTAAGTTTTCTTATATCATCAAGATAGCTTAGAAAGCCTTGAGTCAGCAGAGCCTCAGCGACAAATTCAGGGTAAGCCTCCAGACCCCATAAAATAAGCGAGCCGTCAAGCAGTGCCAGACTGGAACTACCCAGTGGCAGCTCGGCCGCCAGTTGGGCTAACTGGTGGCACTCGTCTACGCCACGCTTGATACCTAAAAGCGTGCCCTCTATTAATTGCTCACGACCTTTAACCCCGGCCGGGGCAATAACCAAGTCTTCATCCCCGGAATAGAGACTGGGGAAGCTATCAAGGGTGGCGCTGGGGGAGTCGCCATAGTCGAGAACGACCGAACCTATGTTTATCAGGTAGCACCTGGTTGACCGGTGTCGGTCAACATCAATATGAGAGCCATCGGTCGCCAGAACGGTGAATTCGGTGGGGGCGGGTGGTGGTTTATAGTGCCGGTCAAGCCCATCGACCAGACCAGCTACCAGCCAGGTAGTCCGGCTGGAGGCAATCTTCCTCTTTAAATTATTGAAGTCGGAGGTCTGGTTATGAAGGACATCCAGAGCATAGTTTAGGCGCCGCTGCCTTTCCTGGCTGCCCGCCTTCAGCCTGGCGACCATATTTCCTACCTGCGCCGCAACCTTAGCTAAATTTAGCGACACCGCTCTTACCCTGTAAGTGATTAATGGGACCGATGACCCTTGTTATTTCGTTTATTATATCACGTTATAACATTCGGGATGAAAGGTATTTATTGCTGGCTAGGCCTTGCCTCTGGTATTATGAAATCGGCTAATTTGACAGAAGGAAGGGCATTATGAAGGTAGGCTATGTTTATCACCCCATTTATCTCAAGCATGATACCGGTGGGCACCCGGAAAACGCCCGGAGGTTAGAGGCAATTATTTCCCACCTGGAACAGACCGGGCTTAAGCCGAAGTTATCACCAATTGAGCCCCGGGTGGCCACTACCGAGGAAATATCATTGGTGCATCGTAAGCAGTATATATCATATATTCGGGAGATGGCTGAAAATGGTGGCGGCTGGCTGGATGTTGATACCATAATGTCGCCTGATTCCTATGATGCCGCCCTTTACGCTGCCGGTGGCGTGATTAGGGCAACTGAGGCAGTTATGGATGGAGAGGTAAGCAGTGCCTTTGCCCTGGTCAGACCCCCGGGACACCATGCCACCGCCACTCAGGCTGAGGGCTTCTGCCTGTTTAATAATATCGCTATTGCGGCTAAGTATGCTCTGAATAAATATAAACTACCACGCCTGGCTATCATTGATTTTGACGTGCATCACGGTAATGGCACCCAGGACACTTTTTATGATGACCCCCGGGTGCTTTACATATCAACTCACCAGTCTCCCCTTTACCCGGGAACAGGTGGAATTGAGGAGACTGGCAGCGGGGATGGTAAGGGCGCCACGGTTAACATACCACTGTCCCCGGGCAGTGGCGATGCTGAATATTTAGCCGTCTTTGACCAGATAATCGTCCCTATAGCCAGGCGGTTTAGCCCTCAGCTTATCCTGGTCTCGGCTGGTTACGACGCCCACTGGAGTGATGGATTAGCCCTGATGAGGGTAAGTGTTACCGGCTTTGCCCGGATGGTAGGAATTATTAAGGGACTGGCTGACGAATTGTGTGGTGGTCATCTCGCCTTCACCCTGGAGGGTGGTTACCCGCTTGATGCTCTGGCGGCTTCGGTAAAAGCCACCTTTGATGTGCTCTTAGGCAATACCGATATTGACGACCCACTGGGTCAGCCACAACCTGGATTTAAAATGCGTGGCTTTACGCCCCCCGATATTAGTTCTCTGGTTGAGTCAGTAAAGAGAATACATAATCTGCCTTAAGGGCATTTATAAGGGGTAGCTTAAAACCATTGATTTGTAACCCTATCCCCTTTATCCCCTTCCCCTTGACAAGGGGAAGGGGAAGATTTGTTTTAGAGGGGCTTTAGCACCTCTAAAACTCCCTAATAGCTAGCCTCTCTTAAAACTAATTTCCCCCTCTCCTTTGAAGGAGAGGGGGATACAGGGGGTGAGGTAGATAAATAACTTTATTACTGGTTCTTAGCTGGTAGTCGACGCCGTCTGAAGAGCCTGCCCCACTCCCCCTTCTCCCAGACAATTAGTAGATTGGGGGCGATACATATAGAGCTGAAAGTTCCGGCAACGATACCAATGAGTAGCACCACAGCGAAATTCTGAATTGACGCACCAACAAAGAGGAGCAGGGCTAATACGACAAATAGGGTGGTTAAGCTGGTATTCAAGGAACGGCTGAGGGTTTCAACCAGGCTGGTATTGACGACAACCTCAAAGTTGGTGCTTATTCCCCTGCTTAAATTCTCTCGTATTCTATCAAATACGACCACAGTATTATTGACACTATAGCCAACGACAGCCAGGATGCCGGTAATAAACATCAGATTGATTTCCCAGCCCAGTGTGCCACCGAGAACAGAGAAAATGCCTAGTGCCACTAAGGCGTCGTGCCCCAGGGCTATTATGGCGCAGGTGCCATAGCGAAATGGATTTGGCATCTTACGGAACGCCCAGGTGATATAAAGTAGTATGCCAACGGTAGCTACAGCTATGGCAATGTAGGCATTTCGTGCTGTCTCAGAAGCTACCATAGGCGATACCGAGTAGAACTCTGATTCAGTGATAGAACCAAACTTAGCTCTTAAGGTGTCCTCTAGTGCTCTCTTAGCTTCGCCGCTTAGTTCGCCGGTGCGGATAAGGAAATTACCCTCTCCAGTGCGTTGAACAATAGCCCCGGCATAACCCAGGCTGGCTAGTTCCTGCTTCAAATCAGCCTCGACTACCGTCTGCTCAAAATTAACTGTCAGCATAGAACCACTACTGAGTTCAATCCCTGGTTTAAGCCCAAAGTTGGCCAGAGAGATAATGCAAAACAGGATAACTATTCCCGAAGCGATAAAGAACCAGAACCTTTTACCTACAATATCAGTCATTTCCTTTTCCCGAATAGACTCTGAATAGTGAAGTCTTTTGTCCCCAACGAGTGCCGGCGAATATACGCAGGAAGGTGCGAGTAACCACCACCGCGGTAAACATGCTTATTGCTACACCGAGAAATAGGGTTAAGGCAAAGCCCATTACCGGAGTACTGGCTATAATGCTGCTGCCTAACCAGTAGAGAATACCGCAGACAATAAAGGTAGTTATATTGCTGTCTCTGATAGCCGGCCAGGCTCGGTTAAAGCCAGCCTCAATAGCGGCACCCAGTGTCCGCCCCAGCCTCAATTCCTCTTTCATCCGCTCAAAGATAAGTATATTGGCATCTACCGCCATACCTATAGATAGCACAAAGCCGCCGATACCAGCCAGGCTAAGGGTGACCGGTATCAACTTGAATATGGCTAGCACCACTGACACGTAGAAAATTAAGGCTCCACTGGCTAAAACTCCGGGCAGGCGGTAATAAATCATCATAAACAGCAGAACCAGTATTAGCCCTATTAGTCCTGCCGTAACACTCATCCTGATAAAATCAGACCCCAAAATAGGAGATACAGTTTGCTCATAAATGGGAGTAAGCGGAACCGGAATACGACCAGCGTTAAGTAATCGGGATAATTCTGTCGCCTCTCCAAAGCTTAAGCCTTCAATCTGCCCCCTATCGGTAATAATACTGCGGACAATAGGGGTGATGGGCATCCCCTCATCTCCCAACAGAGCGCTGTCACCCTCAAATATGCCCAGAGGCTTATTTATCAAGCGCCCGGTGATTTCCTCAGATAGTTTGCTCCCTTCTTCATCCCATTCAAAAATCAGGAACAGTCTACCGAAATCATCCCTGGTGACATAGGTATTCTCTTTAAAAAAGACACTGGTCAGGGCTACTTCCTCCCCATCAATGACCGCTGTAGCTGGCTTCCACTCACCCCGCTCATTAATCCACCTGGCTTCTTCCCCTTCTCCCTCAACCAATTCCCCAAATTCAAGCAGTGCCGTCCGTCCGATACGCTCCTTTGCCTCCTTGGTTTCACTGATACCGGGTAACTGGACGACTATGCGGTCTTCACCCAGCTTCTGAATAACTGGCTCGGTTACCCCGAAAACGTCAACCCGCTTTTCAATAACGGCTATGGCACCACTGAGGGCTTCAGCTTCCGTACCCGGTTCTATTGAGGAGAAATCAGCTTGATAGACCAAATGAGTACCGCCCTGCAAATCAAGCCCCAGTCGCATCCCCCTTTGGCCCAAGATTCCTTCATTGATGGGCAAGACCACCAGCACGGCAATGACGAAAATAACGCTTATTATTATGAAGGGCAGTCTATTTTTTCTGGTCATATTGTTTACTCGGCTTTACTTACTAGCTGTTTTTGAATATAAGATAGGGCTTCCTCCCTGGTAGTTAGCTCCCCTGAGGCTTGTGCTTCGCGTACTGCCTCCAGAAATTCTCCAATTTTAGGTCCGGGACTGAGACCAAGGATGTTGATTAAATCATGTCCATCAATTAATTTGGGTGGAGCCACCAAACTCTCCTGCTCAAAGTGCTGAGCTAACACATAGTTTGCCATTTGAGTATGTCCTCGCCAGTGGGCTAGATTTAGCCGGGGACCTCTGGTGGCTAAATGGTCAGCCAGACTCAAGAATATTATATCAATACCAGCCTCGCCGGTATCACGAAAGTAACGATAGATAGCCCGGCGGGAAGGAAGCTCATCATGGCTCATCTGCCCCGGCCTGAGGTGATACCGTACCATAATTTCCACTAGCTTTATTTCTTTAGTGGCGAACCTCAGCCTTTCCAGAATACTGGCGGCTATAGCTGCTCCTTCCTTGGCGTGCCCCAAAAAACGCATTCGTCCACTAGCATCAATAGCTTTGGTTTGAGGTTTAGCAATATCATGAAGAAGTGCCGCTAGTTTGAGTAATGACCTTCTAGTGCTACCATTACTAACTTCAAGCTCAAAGTGCCGATTTAGCCCTGCTGACCATGGAGCTACCGCCAGGACCTCTTCACTAGCATACTCCCAGGCTCCCTGCCTGAGCAAGAAGTCAACAGCCACTACCGTTTTAAGGGAGTGGTCAAAAACATCCCAGAAGTGTTCTTTGGGCTGCTTGATCTCCTTTGTCTGAGCTAGCTCTGGAATTATGGCCGTTAATAACCCCAGCTTATCAAGGTAGGGTAAAAGTTGCTCGGCTCGAGGAATAGCCAGAAGCCGAAGTAGCTCTTCTCTTACTCGTTCACCGGCAACACTGGCTATAAGGTGAGAGTAGCGGCGAATTAGAGCCTCGGTGTTGTTATCAATGCTGAAACCGAGCTCGGCAGCCAAACGCACCGCTCGCAGTAAGCGTGCCCCGTCTGATTCAAAAGCTGTCTGGGCTACGGCTCGAATCACCTGCTGATGAAGGTCATCCCAACCGTGGAAGGGGTCTATGAGCATAGGCGGTCTGGCCGGAATTTCCCCTTTCTTCAACGGAGAAGGGGTTAGGGGAAGGGGTTGGTTAATAATCTCCCTGAGGTCAATAGCCATGGCATCTATAGTGAAGTCACGTTGAGCTAAGTCCTGCTTGATGCTGCCCTTGACGGTGGAGAAATCAAGCTCCCGTTGCCCTCTAGTTGAGGGTGCTTCCTTATTAACCAGAACCACCCTGCCTATCTTATTAACCTCATCCAGCAGGACATACTTGCCACCGAAAGCAGCAGCTACCCTGGGAGCAATCTCCACTGCGTCTGCCTCTATAGCGATGTCAATATCAGCCGTCTCCCTCCCCAGCAGGATATCACGTACCAACCCACCAACAACATACGATTGAATATTCTGTTGGGTGAGAAAGTTGCTTATCTTGGTCAATAGCAATGAGATTTCTACCATCTAAAGCTAAACTATACTACCAAAAGCATACATTTATCAAGAAATCATAAGAGGTTGTATCACTAAACTGTTTTAAGCCGTTCTGCCCGCTGGGTAACATACTTGACAGTTGGCACTTTTATGGCTATAATATAGCCACCTGGCATTATAGGGACGATAACCATGATAGTCAAGACAAGGATTTTTGAACTAGCTGATGGGAATTACAAGAACCTGTCTGAGTTAGCCGGGACTATGGGAATATCGGTAAGCCAGATTTATCGGGTACGTGAAGGCAAACGCCGCATAAATCAAAAATTCATTGTTGGGGCGACCAAAGCCTTCCCTAATCACAAACTGGACGAACTCTTTTATCTTGCCCCTGATTCTGAAAGTGAGCAACCAGTAACAGAGCAAGCGGGCAAGGAGGGTTCAAGCTAGACCTACAGGGTCAATGTCCACCGCCCAGCCTTGAGGAATGGGTATCTGCGATAGAAAAGCCGAAGGCTCAGAGCCCCGAAGTATGAGCTGCCAGCGAAACCTCCCCCGTAGCTTGTGAATAAATGCTGGCGCTGGTCCAATTAGACTTAGGTCATCTATCCCTTTTGATTCTATTTCCTCAATGAGCCGGCGCTTCATTCTTTCCGCCTCTCGCTGGCAAAGAGTATCGTTAGTGTGGCTATAAACCAGGCAGGCCAGCCGGGTGAAGGGAGGATTATGGAGCTGGCGCCGGTAATTAATTTCCTTCTCATAAAAAAGGGCATAATCGTGTTTAGCTGCCGTCTGAATGGCGTAATGCTCCGGGGAATAGGTCTGAATAATAACCTGTCCCCCTAGAGCACCCCGTCCTGCCCGGCCTAACACCTGAGATAGTAGCTGAAAGGTTCTCTCCCCAGCCCGGAAATCGGGCAGGTTTAAACTGGTATCAGCGCTAATTACCCCCACCAGGGTAACCAGGGGTAAATCCAAGCCCTTGGCCACCATTTGCGTGCCAATAAGAATATCAGCCTGGTGGGTGCGAAGCTTATTTAATATCTCCTGATGGGAGTATCTCCCTTTGGTAACGTCACTGTCCCAGCGCAGTAATCTAGCCCGGGGGAAGGTATAACTGGCTTCCTGTTCTAATTTCTGGGTGCCGGTACCTAAAAACTTTATCCGGCGACTCAGGCACTGAGGGCAAATCTGAGGCACTGGCATTCGGTAGTTACACTGATGACAGACCAGAACATCCTCGGCGAAATGATAGGTAAGGGCAACCTCACAGCGTTTGCAGCGGAGGACAAAACCGCAATTACGGCATTGAATAAAGGTAGCCCCTCCCCTCCGATTAAGGAATAGAATCACCTGCTCCTTATTGGCTACCGCTTTAGTCGTGGCTTGTAATAAAGAGCGACTAAAAATGCTCATATTCCCTGCCTTAAGCTCGTCCCTCAAATCTATTACCTCAACCTGGGGCAGGGGTGAGCCTTCATCGGGGACAACCCGTTCCGGAAGCTGGAGCAGGCGATAGTCTCCTCGTTGAGCGTGGTAAAAGGTCTCGACATCGGGGGTAGCACTGCCTAGAATAACTACTGCCCCGGTTAGCTCAGCCAGCTTTAGGGCTGCATCACGAGCCTGGTAGCGGGGTGATTTATCGTGCTGTTTGTAGGTCCATTCGTGTTCCTCATCAATAACAATAAGACCCAGCTCAGGTTGGGGGGCAAAAATAGCACTCCGGGGACCGATAACGACGTCAAATTCTCCGTTTCTTATTCGCTGCCACTCATCAAATTGTTCTCCCAGGGACAGTTTACTGTGGAGGACAGCTACCTTATGGGGAAAGCGTGAGGCAAATCGTTCTATAGTCTGGGGGGTAAGGGCAATTTCTGGGACCAAAACAATGCCTCGCTTGCCCAGCTTCACCGCCTCAGCCAGCGCCTGCAGATAAATTTCTGTCTTGCCACTTCCGGTAACCCCATGGAGCAGGAAAACACTGGGTGAAGCCTTATTCGTTGCCATCTGGAGCAGGCTCGCCCTGGTAGCTTGCCAGGCTGACTTTTGGGCAGCGGTAAGCGTCAGTGGCACTGAGGGGGTAATACCCTGGTAGGAAATTGGCTCGCGTTTTACCTCAATTTCCTCAACTTCGGCTAAACCCTTACTTACCAGGGCTTGAACTGCTGCTGTCGAGCAGTTAGCCTTCCTCCTCGCTTCAGCCAGAGGTACCGGCTGGGGTGCCTGAGACAGAAACTGGAGAAGGCTAGCTTGTTTGACAGCCCTCTGTTGGCGCAGCCTGGCTGCTTCCTGTCCAGCTTGGCCAGCCTCAATTTTAAGACGTAGGTAAGGCACCCGCTTGGGTTTTACTTTAACCCTCTCCAGCTCATAACTCTTAACTACCAGTCCTTGACCAATCAGTTTGGAGGTGATAAGCCTGGCTCGCCTCGCCCCTAATGCCTTTTCTAGCTCTTTGAGACCAACTTTGCCCTGTCGCCAGACTAATTCCACCACGTACCTCTGTTCCCGGGTGAGGGAAGAGATGTCCGGTTGGTGGGGGGTTGGGGGACGACCAATAAAAGTGACTACTTTACGCTCAAATCCCGGGGGTAGCATTAAAGCCACAGCATCAAATAGGGGCGATAGATAATGCTGGCTTATCCAGTGAGCCAACAATACATGGGGGGGGGATAATACCGGGCGAGGTTCAATAATACCGGTTATTTCTCTGGTTTCCTCCACGGAGGGGTAATCGGTTAGCTCCAAAACGATGCCCTGGAGTAGCTTATCACCGAAGGGGACCCATACCGCCTGCCCAACATCAACACTCAAATCAGAGGGTATAGTATAGCTGAATGTCCGGCGCTGGGCTATTGGCGAGTTAACACTAACCTCAGCATACCTCATCCCGTACTCCAACGAGGTAGCTCTGCTTTAATCCTGCTGTCTATTTTTCTTCTCTACCCGCTTTTCCTTGATGCGAGCCGCCTTGGCACTGAGCCCACGCAGGTAATAGAGCTTGGCTCGGCGTACCTTTCCATGCCGTACCACTTCTACCTTCTCTATAAGTGGTGACTGGAATAGGAAAGTACGCTCGACACCGACACCATAGGCGACACGCCTCACGGTAAAGCTTCCGCCATCGGCGCCATGTCGGACCCCAATTACCACTCCCTGAAATAACTGGGTGCGTTCCTTTTCTCCCTCCACAACCTTAACCCTGACCTTTACCGTATCGCCAGAAGCCAAAGTCGGAATATTAGGATTTGGTTTGACTTC
>JAUWIC010000067.1 GCA_030605575.1 Dehalococcoidia bacterium | reverse complement strand
CCATCTACTGAGACATAGCACCTGACACCGGGTATGTCCTTGACCACCCCTACCTTATATAGTGCCACCCCAGCCCGTCCTACAATTGACCTTCCCGGCTCAATGATAAGCCGTGGCAGGGCTAAATTTAACTGCCGGCATTTACTAATAACATTAGATGCTATCACCTCAGCATATGCAGAAATGGGTGGGGCTGGAGAATCCAGGGTATACTGAATAGCAAACCCCCCACCAACATTTAGTTCCCTGAGTTCAAAACCGTGTTTCTGCTTCATTTCAGCGGCAAAGTCAAGTATAACCTCAATAGCCTCCTGATACGGCTCGACCTCAAAGATAAGAGAGCCTATATGAAAATGCAAACCGACCAAGTTCAGATTAGGGGCTGACATGGCTTGAGCTACCGCCTCTTCCCCGCTGAGCAGGGGGAAACCAAACTTACTATCAACGATACCGGTAGCAATATATCTATGAGTATGAGGCTCTACCCCGGGAGACAGCCTGAGCAATATATCGGGTGTAGAACCTTGCTCCTTAGCCATTTCCGCCAGCATTCCAAGCTCGTGAAAATTGTCGACCACTATGCGACCAATAGGCCACTTTACTGCCAGCATTAATTCCTCGGCTGATTTATTATTGCCATGGAAATAGACGTTATCTAAGGGGAAGCCAACAGACTGGACAATACTAACCTCTCCGCTAGAGACCACATCTAGCCCCAGCCCCTCCTCCCTCAATATGACCGCCAAAGCCCCATTGATAAAGGCTTTACAGGCGTAAATAACGGTGGTATCTCTATAGCGCTGACTAAACTCAGCCTTAAACTCGGCACACTGGCTGCGCAGGCTAAATTCATCAAAAAGATATAGGGGCGTGCCAAACTCGTCAGCCAGGTCTACAGTATCACAGCCACCAATTACCAGATGACCCCGGTTATTTACCTCAGCGGTTAACGGAAACAGACAAAGTCGGGACACCATTTCCCCTCAATGTTACCAGTGCCCAGCAATGAAGTCAATTTATGATTTAATCTACCTCACCCCCTATGTCCCCCTCTCCTTCAAAGGAGAGGGGGAGGTATTAAAAAGAGGGACTTCGCCCCTCTTAAAACAAATCTTCCCCTTCCCCTTTTCAAGGGGAAGGGGATAAAGGGGATAGGGTTAATAGCCCCTCAAATTGACACCCATCAGGAATACCACTAGAATATCTTAATACATTAAAGAGGTGGATTATTGTATCACAAGACTACATTAGATAATGGGCTGCGGCTAATCACCTCCACTATGCCTCATACCCGCTCGGTATCCATAAGTATCTTTATCGGCACTGGCTCCCGATATGAGTCTGAGGCTGAAGCCGGCATCTCGCATTTTATTGAGCACCTGTTGTTTAAAGGCACCGAGAAGCGGACGACAGCCAGGGAAATCGCCGAAGCAATAGAAGGGGTGGGCGGTATCCTTAACGGGGGCACCGGCAAGGAATTAACTACCTACTGGTGTAAGGTAGCTCAACCCCACTTCCAGCTAGCCCTGGATGTGCTAGTAGATATACTATTCCACTCTAAGTTTGACCCGCAAGATATAGAAAAGGAACGCCGGGTTATCATTGAAGAGATTAATATGAGTCGAGATTCGCCATCACAGCGGGTTAACACGCTCATTGATGAGCTGCTATGGCCCGGGCATCCCCTGGGACGCGAGGTGACCGGCAACAAGGAATCAGTGGCTGCCATGACTAGAGACGCAATGCTCAACTACCTTCAAGGTCAATATCTACCCGATAACACAGTAGTGGCTATTGCCGGTAATATTCGGCACCAAGAGATGGTAGCCGCGGTCAGGCAAGCCACCGGCAGCTGGGCTAACCAGCAGCCGCGTCCCGGATATTCCCCTTATAAGCCAAAAGAGGCTCGACACCTACAGGTTGAGACCCGGGACATAGAGCAAGCCCACCTCTGCCTGGCACTACCCGGTCTATCACTCCTTCATCCCAAGCGCTTCACCCTTGACCTGCTTAATGTCATCCTCGGGGCAGGCATGAGCAGCCGCTTGTTTGCTGAAATTCGTGACAAGCTCGGACTTGTCTACAGCATTCATAGCTATGTCGAGCACTTCCTCGACTCGGGCTCAGTTATTGTCTATGCCGGGGTGGAGCCAAAAAACCTGGAAACAGTTATTAAAGCTATCCTGGAGCAACTTCATCAGCTTAAAGAACAAGTCCCCCAATCGGAACTAGCCAAGGCCAAGGAATTATCCAAAGGACACCTAATACTACGAATGGAGGATAGCCGCAATGTCGCCGGCTGGCTCGGGGGGCAAGAGATTCTGACCAAAGGCATCCTTAGCGTTGAGCAGGTAATAGCCATTATTGATGCCATTACTGCTGACGAGCTTAAGCAGTTAGCTCAAGAGGTAATAATAGGTAACGAGCTCCGTCTGGCCGTAGTCGGTCCTATCGCCAGCGATACCCCTCTGGAGAAACTACTGAAGCTATGAAATAGTTTATCTACCTCACCCCCTTGTTCCCCCTCTCCTTCAAAGGAGAGGGGGAAGATTTTATGAAGAGGGGCACCAGCCCCTCTTAGACACTCCTGTTAAATAAGCTCCCATCATCAAAGAAGAGAGGAATGATTATTTTTGAAGGGGTGTTAATCCCTTCAAACTACCCTGTAATGGGGAGTTTTAGAGGGGCATAGCCCCTCTAAATAAATTATCATCCCCTTCCCCTTATTAAGGGGAAGGGGATAAAGGGGATAGGGTTAACAAAACAAACTCAATTAATACTCACCATAGCCACCGGGAGGCATTCCCGGCGCCTTCTCCTTTTCCGGGATATCGGTAACCAATGATTCAGTAATCAAAACCATAGTGGCAATGCTGGAAGCATTTTCCAGAGCCGATCTTACCACCTTGGTCGGGTCAATAATACCCTTCTTTACCATATCACCAAAGTCATCAGCTTCAGCATCGTAGCCAACCCCGGCTGGACTCTTCTTCACCGCATCCACTATCACCGCACCATCCCGACCGGCATTTATCGCAATCCAGCGAATCGGCTCATCCACAGCCTTCCTAATAATATCAACACCAGTAGCTTCATCCCCGCTAACCTCCAGCTTATCCAGGACCGGGAGAGCATTGATTAGGGCAACACCACCACCAGGTAGGATACCCTCCTCCACCGCCGCCCGGGTCGCCGATAAGGCATCCTCAACCCGGTGTTTCCTCTCCTTAAGCTCAGTCTCAGTGGCCGCGCCTACCTTGATTACCGCTACCCCACCTACCAGCTTCGCCTGCCTTTCCTGGAGTTTCTCACGGTCAAAATCAGAGGTAGTCTCCTCTATTTGAGCCTTAATCTGCTTGATTCTCCCCTTAATCGCCTCATCCGAGCCCTTGCCCTCAATAACAGTCGTCTTATCCTTATCACAGGTTACCCGGCGAGCCCGACCTAAATCCTCCACCGTGACCGAGTTTAGCTTCCGTCCCACCTCCTCCGAAATCACCTTACCACCGGTGAGAATTGCCATATCTTCCAGCATCGCCTTACGCCGGTCACCAAAACCGGGAGCCTTGACTGCCACCACATTAAGGGTGCCCCGCAGCTTATTCACTACCAGGGTAGCTAAGGCTTCACCATCCACATCCTCGGCGACAATAAGCAGATTCTTTGACACCTGTAGTATCTTCTCCAGAGCCGGTAGAAGGTCAGAAACAGATGCGATTTTCTTATCGGTAATAAGGATGTAGGGGTCTTCTATCTCCGTTTCCATCTTCTCGGCATTAGTGATGAAATAGGGACTGATATAGCCACGGTCAAATTGCATCCCCTCCACATACTCCGTCTCGTATTTTAGACCTTTAGACTCCTCAACAGTAATAACCCCGTCCTTACCTACTTTCTCCATCACTTCAGCAATCAGGTCGCCAATCTCCCTATCAACAGCGGTTATAGTCGCCACCTGAGCAATCTGCTCCTTACCCTTGACCTCAGTGGATACTCTCTTAAGCTCGTCAACAACGGCCTTGGCCGCCTTCTCAATACCTCTCTTTAGCGCCATAGCCTCGGCTCCAGCGGCCACATTCTTAAAGCCACCGGTAATAATAGCGTGAGCCAGAATAGTTGATGTCGTCGTACCGTCGCCACAGGCATCATTAGTCTTGGTGGCGGCTTCCTTGACTAACTGCACCCCCATGTTCTCAAAGGGGTCAGGAAGCTCAATATCCTTGGCGATAGTAACCCCGTCATCAATTACTGTCGGGGCACCCCATTTCTTATCCAGCGCCACACAATGCCCCTTGGGTCCCAGGGTTACTTTGACCACATCAGCTAAAGCATCTATGCCCCGCTTTAAAGCATGCCTAACTTCCTCATCATATATAATCTGTTTAGCCAATTTTTCCCTCCTTCTAGACTAACTCTGTTTATGCTGGAACGATGTTACTTCCCGGTTTTAGCCTTCTTAGCCAGAATATCGCTCTCGCGCAAAATTATTAACTCCTCATCCTCAATCTTAATCTCAGTACCGCCATACTTCGCATAAATCACGATATCACCTACTTTAACATCGAGAGGAATCCGTTTGCCGTCCTCGGATAACCTGCCATCGCCAACCGCCAGAACCTCGCCCTCCTGGGGCTTCTCCTTAGCGGTATCAGGCAAAACAATCCCGCCTTTGGTCACCTCCTCTCTCTCAATAGGTCTGACCAACACCCGGTCAGCCAATGGTTTAAGCTTAACCGCCATTCCAATCCTCCTTCTTAATTTATTAGCACTCAATTTATTAGCACTCTCCCCCTGAGACTGCTAACCACTATATAATAGCCCAAGCAGACATAAGTATCAACTCAACAAATGATTATCTACAGTTAATGCCAATAACTAAGAGGCATTATGGGGCTAAAATTAGCCTATTTTTCTCTATAAAATGCTTGTTTTTATATACTACCAGATTTTTGAAATTAAAAGCAACTCGCTTTGACATTCTACACTAAATCGTGTAAAATTTAGCTATGAGAGGCCGGTATAGAGTGGACCGACAACAATGGGACAGCCATCGCATCCAGTCCTTAAGGCGCCATTTAGGTCTGACCCAGCGTGAGCTAGCCGACAAACTAGGCACTCGCCAGCAAACGATAAGCGAATGGGAAACCGGGATGTATCGACCCCGCGGTACCTCAGCTACCCTGCTCTCCATTATTGCTGAACGAGCCCAATTTGAATACGAGGCTAAGCCTAAACAACCTTGACATTATACACGGAATCGTGTATAATACAATAAAAGCTTTAAATGGGCGGTTTAATCTGAGGAACCGCTTTTGTTACATTATCTATACACGGTATCGTGTTGAATAAACAGGGAGAGTTATAGAGGGGGCAAAGCCCGCTATAAAAATTATCTTCCTCCTATTAAGGAGACGGCTTTAAGGAGAGTCAAAATCTGGGAGAGTTAAAGGGAGGCGAAACCTCGGCTATAAGCAATAATCAGGGGTGTTAGAGGGGCGAAGCCCCTCTCAAAAATCACTTCCCCTTCCCCTTCTTGGGGCATAGAAGTCATTGCGAGGAGCGGAGCGACGAAGCAAACTAAGAGATAAAGATAAGATTGCTTCGCCTTTGGCTCGCAATGACACAGTGGGTAGAAAGGGAAGGGGGTAGGTTACCTAATAAAAACATAAAGGAGGTAGATTGATAAATAATCTCCCCGAGAGTCAAATTGTTAACCTCTGGCAGCGCTTGTTGGTACACAGAACCGAACTGACCACCGAAGGTGGTGAACCGATAAAGATAATTTACCCGGGAAGGATTAATGACGAGCCAGGGGCTGATTTTCGGGATGCGGTTATTGCCACCAACCGGGGGTTAATAAAGGGGGATATAGAAGTTCACGTTAAATCCAGTGGTTGGCGAGCCCACCGACACCACCGGAATCCAGTATATAACCGGGTGATTCTGCACGTGGTGATGTGGCACGACACTGAGGCGACCACCAAACTCCAAAACGGAGACAGCATTCCTACCCTAGCCCTGCATAAGTACATAAAAGACCCGATTAACCAGCGGCTTAGTGGAGCAGAGCCCCCGGTTACCTCAAGTAAGTCCGGTGTTAAAGCCACCGAACGCCTGACCACAGGCATTATAGCCGAATTCCTGGATAGCACCGGGGAGGAACGATTCTTAACCAAGGCGACCAAGTTTCATGCCGACCTAGCCCAAATGGAGGCCAGCCAATGCCTCTACCAGGGGATAATGGGAGCCCTGGGTTACGCCAGGAATAAGCTTGCCTTCCTGGAGCTAGCTCGCCGGGTGCCACTTCAGAGCCTCGAGTCTATAACCAGAAACAAACTACCGGACGAAGAGTGTCTTAGCCGGCAACAGGCTCTACTATTGGGTACGGCTGGACTACTCCCCTCACAGCGCCAGGATAGACACCAGGAAAATAATGATAAATGGATATATAAATTGGAATGGCTACGGAGCTCTTCACCCCCGGCCGAGACAATGTCCCGGGACGACTGGCAACTATTCAGGGTCAGACCAAACAACTCCCCTATTCGCCGCCTAGCCGCTATGAGTTACCTCATACTCCGCTATAGGCCAGGGGGGATATTTAACAGGTTAATCAATATGGTCAAGGAGGTGCCAGTCAGCCAAAGCCGCCATAGATTAGAAAAGGGGTTACTGGTTACCACCAATGGTTATTGGGCCAGCCACTTTGATTTTGGCCTAGCCAACAGGATGAGAAACCCAACCCTTCTCGGTAGCAGTCGAGCGGCTGATATTATCATCAATGTGCTCCTGCCCTTTACCCTGGCCTGGGGTAAACTTACCTCCCAGCCAGAACTTGAGCAAAAGAGCCTTGCCCTTTATCGTCACTATCCCAAGCTGACAGCAAATACAATAGAAAGGCACATGAGAGACCAGCTTGGGGCAAGCAGTAGCCTGGTTAACTCAGCCCGGCGGCAACAGGGGCTAATCCACATCTATAATACCCTGTGCACCCAGGGCAGGTGTAGCCAATGCCCCTTAAGCCAGCCTGAGGCTGGGAATCACGTCTAAATCCAAGCCGTCTACCTTACCGGCTTGGAACCGGTAGTAGCCACAAGCCGCAATCATGGCGGCATTATCGGTGCATAATATAAGCTCAGGAACTAGGACCGGAATGGGTGAATTTTCCACCAGCCAGTGACGAAGCAACCCATTTGAGGCTACCCCGCCGGCGAGTAAAACCTGCTTTACCCGATGCTGTTTAGCCACCGCCACCGTTTTGGTGACCAAGACATCAATCACCACCTCCTGAAAGCTGGCGGCAGCGTCAGCCGGGGATGAAATTCTACCCCCCTCCACCAATCGCAGCAGGGCTGTCTTGACACCACTGAAACTGAAATCGTTGGTCCCTTTCAGCCAGGCACGAGGTAGCTTTATAGAAGCGACGCCGCCTTTAGCCGCCTGCTCAACAGCCGGACCGCCGGGGTAGCCCAAGCCCAGTATCCTGGCGGCTTTATCAAAGGCTTCGCCAGCAGCATCATCCCGTGTCCGCCCCACCACCACATAATCCCCGTGCCCCCTCATTAACACCAAATCGCTATGCCCCCCGGAAACAATGAGGCACACCAGGGGGAAAAGGGGAGCCAGTTCGGTATCACGGTTAATCAGCCAGTTAGCGTAGATATGACCCTCCAGGTGATTAACCCCGGTAACGGGTAACCCACGAGCCAGGGCAATCGTCTTGGCCACATTCACCCCTACCAGCAGTGAGCCAGCCAGACCAGGGCCAATGGTGACGGCAATGCCATCCAAATCACCCCAGTTAACCCCGGCCTCAGCCATGGCCTGGTCAACAATGGGGATAATGGCTAGAATGTGTTGCCTGGAGGCTACTTCAGGGACAATCCCCCCGTAGCGGGCATGGATTTCCACCTGCGAGGCAATCTGGTTGGACAGAATTCTAACCCCATCCTCTACCACCGCGGCTGCAGTTTCATCACAAGAGGTCTCAATACCCAGGATTTTCATATACTGGATTATAGCATAGATGTTTCCGAACAAAACAACGCAGACATTGTTATAGAGATTGTTTATCTACCTCACCCCCTTTAGATTTTTATTGGTAACCCTATCCCCTTTAAGCACCCAGAAAAATCTTCGATTTTCCTGGGAACCCGCTTAGTTTTTTAATATATTGGGACCTCACCCCCTTTATCCCCCTCTCCTTGATAAGGAGAGGGGGAAGTTATTTTTTAAGGGGCTCCGCCCCTTTAACCCCGCAAATACAGGGAAGTTCAGAGGGGGCGCTAGCCCCCTCTTTCCACCCTCCCCTTCCCCTTAGCAAGGGGAAGGGGATACAGGGGATGGGGTTACCCAATTATTATAAGGAGAGGGAAAAAGACTTCAGAGACAGGCTTCGCCTCCCTTTAACTCTCCTTTGACACCCCTATTAGCCAATGCTATGATGATTATAATAGGGAAACTAAATTAGGGGGTGTTAAATATATTTAACAGTGGGGTGATGATATATGGAAGGTATTAATGCGCTATACCTAGCACTTTTTATTGTTTGTCTGGCACTATCAGCCTTCTTTTCCAGCTCAGAAACCGCCTTTACTTCCTTGCAGAGGATAAGGGTTGAGCATATGGTTAGCACCAAGGTAACCGGTGCCGAGCGGGTAGCCAAAATGATGCAGCGACCGGAAAATCTGCTATCCACCATCCTGACCGGCAACAATCTGGTCAATACTGCCGCCGCGGCATTGGGCACGGTTCTAGCCGTCTCTGTCTGGGGGGAATGGGGCATTCTCATTGCCACTATAGGAGTAGCCATCATTCTCCTAATATTCTGTGAAACCACTCCCAAGATTATCGCCGTCCATAATGCGGAACGGCTATCGATAAAACTGGCCCGACCTATAGAGATAGCCTCCCGGATATTTACCCCGGCGGTACTAGCCCTGAGCTCAATAGCCTCAAGATTTAGCCGATTAGCCGGAGGCAAACCAGTAGCCCGGTCCCTGGTCAGCGAGGGAGAGATTCGCACCATGATATCAGTGGGACATAGGGAGGGGACGGTAGAGAAGGCTGAGGCTGAAATGTTACACAAGGTCTTTGACTTTGGTGACCGACCAGTTCGCGAGGTTATGATACCACGTCCCGAGGTTGTCTCTATCGAGCAAGGCTCAACAGTAGCCGATTTTCTGACTCTATATGCTGAATCCCCCCTCTCCCGCTTCCCGGTATATCAGGAGAACATGGATAATGTTGTCGGTATCCTCTCCATAAAGGATGTGCTCATGGCTCTGGCTAAGGGCACTATTGATAACCAGAGTGTCATTGATGACCTCATCCGTCCGTCCTACTTTGCCCCTGAGACCAAGCATATTAACCAACTCTTTACCGAGATGCGGGACAAAAACTACCGAATGGCGGTAGTCGTCGATGAGTACGGCGGCACCGCTGGCATAGTCAGCCTTAGCCGACTGGTTGAGGAGATTGTCGGTCAGGTAGGGGATGAGCTAGCCGGTGTGGAGAAAGAGTATGAAGCCATCAATGAGTACACCTTCCAGATTGATGGCAGCATGCGCATTGAAGAAGCTAACGAAGAGATGGAACTGGAGTTGCCCGAGGGCGACTATGAAACTGTAGCTGGCTTCATTCTTGACCTTTTAGGCCACATACCAAGACGAGGCGAACAGCTAAGATATAAAGGCTTAAAGCTGGTGATAACCAAGATGCGAGGGCTAAAAATAGAAGAAATTCTATTGACCAAGGAAAAGAAGAAGGAGCATGCACCGCCTGAGGGTTAAGTTCAATCGGGGACAAGAGGTAAAGTTTATCTCCCACCTTGATTTGATACGCCTGTGGCAAAGAGCGCTTCACCGAGCCAGGATACCTCTAGCCTACTCCGAAGGATTTAGCCCCCGTCCCCGAATATCACTAGCCGCACCCCTACCCATAGGGGTAACCAGCGAAGCTGAGCTAATGGATATCTATATCACCAAATGGGTTTCACCACATTTCTTCACGGCGGCGGTAAGTCAGCAATTGCCACCGGGCATTGAAATACAGCAAGTAAATCAAATAGCCTTGAATCAGCCATCTCTACAATCGCAGGTCCGCTACACCGAATACAAGGTTGAAGTGGAAGGGGAAAGGGAGCCCCAAGAGATAGAATCAGCTATTACCAGCCTGCTCTCAGCCGAGCACCTGCCGTGGCAACACCAAAGGGATACCGGCCCCCGAAACTACGACCTGAGGGCTTTAATTGATGACCTGTGGCTCGTTGATTGCCACCGTCCCTATTGTACTGTAGGTATGAGGTTACGCTGCGACAGCAGTGGTTCGGGAAGACCGGAGCAGGTTAGCCTAGCCCTAGGTTTTACTCACCACCCACAGTTAATACATCGCACCAAACTCATCTTAAACACTGGCTAAATAAACGGATACGACCGATGACAAAGAGGCAAGGACATCAAGACCTAGAACAACGGGTGCTACACTTTATCCGGGAACATCACCTGGTATCAAGCCAGTCCTGCCTGCTAGTGGCAGTATCGGGGGGACCAGATTCAGTCTGCCTGCTCCATATCCTGGTTAAACTCAAGGAGGAGCTGGGGATAAGCCTGCAGGTGGCTCATCTTAACCATCAACTACGAGGGGCTGAGTCTGAGGCTGATGCTCGGTATGTTTCCAACCTAGCCCGCCGCCTCGGTATCCCCGCCACCATAGAACAGCGTGATGTAAAAGCCCATCAAAAAGATAAACACCTTTCATTAGAGGAGGCAGCCCGCGAGGTGCGATATACCTTCCTCGCCCAAGTAGCCGAGGCTATCGGAGCCAGCCAGACAGCAGTCGGGCATACCATGGATGACCATATAGAGACGATACTGATGCATCTAGTTCGAGGGACAGGCACCAGAGGGCTTCGGGGACTACAGCCTCGCGCCGAGTGGCAATCTTCAGGCACTAGCCTGACTATAATCAGACCCCTGCTACCGGTAAGCCGGGAGGAAACCACCGGCTACTGCCAACACCACCAGCTTAGGCCCAGGATTGATGCTTCCAACCTGTCGTTATCGCCGTTAAGAAATAGAATCCGACATCAGCTCCTGCCCCTGCTTAAGAGCTATAACCCACAGGTAACTGAAGCCTTGCTCCGCACCGCTGAGATTGCCGGTGATGACCTGGCTCTTATAGATAAAGAGGGCAGCCAATTATGGGCTGAGATTGCCCGGAGACAAGGAAACACCATTATTTTAGACAAAAAACGGCTTCTTGAGTTGCCCTCTGCCCTTAAGCGACACCTGCTACGGATGTCTATAGAAAAGCTGCTGGGTAATGTTAAGGATATCGAGATGCGCCACATTGAAGAAATAATGGCCGCCCTGACCAAGCCGGCAGGGAAAAAGCTCAACCTGCCCGGAGGCTTAATCTTTTCCGTAGAATACAACCGATACCTGATAGGTCAAGACCCATCGGCTTTATCCCCCTTCCCCACTCTAGGGGATGAGCTACCACTAAAGTTGCCGGGCAAAACAATACTCCCCGGCTGGCGCGTAGAGGCAACCATCATACCACCAGAAGCTATGAAAGATGACGCCGGTGGTTACATCGAGGGAAGTTTGAAGGGACTCCGTCCCTTCAAAACCTAC
>JAUWIC010000055.1 GCA_030605575.1 Dehalococcoidia bacterium | reverse complement strand
TCGGTTAAGAAGCTCCAGAACTACGGCTTTGAGGTAATGGGGGGATTTATCGTCGGTTTTGACAGCGACCCAATTTCAATCTTTAATAGCCAAATCAATTTTATTCAAAAGAGTGGAATTGTTACCTGTATGGTCGGTCTGCTAAACGCCCCAGCCGAAACAAGGCTATGGCATCGCCTGAAGAAGGAGAACCGTATATTGCCGAGCGGTAGCGGCGATAACACAGACATCGAAACCAACCTCATCCCAAAAATGAACTTTGAAGTGCTGGTTAATGGCTATAAGCAAATCCTGCGTACAATCTATGCCCCTAAGCAGTTTTACGAGCGGATTCAAACGTTCTTCAAGGAGTATAAGCCTAATGAAAAGGTGGGTTCCAAACTTAAACTTGAGGCTTACCTTATCAAGGGACTCTTTAAATCGGTGTTTATCCTGGGTATTAAGGACAAATTCAGGGTGTATTACTGGAAGCTATTTCTCTCCACCCTGATAAAATATCCTCGGCGTCTCGGTTTAGCCATAACCCTTGCCATTCAGGGGTTTCATTTCCGCAAGGTCTACGAGAAAATAAGAGACACCAAAGTTGATGATGCCCTATTAGCTAAGCAGGCAAAAGTCTTAAGGGGGGAGGGGATTTAACCACTAGAGGTATTGAGCCACCTCGGCTAAGCTACGAATTCGAGGGCAGTCGCTGACCTCAGGCATTAAATCATAGCGGTCGATAAGTAGGGGGGCAATACCTACCCCTCTGGCACCAACTACATCGGTCTCATACTGGTCACCGACATAGACTGCTTCGGAAGCGTTTATCCCGGCCCGCTCTAATGCCAGCCGAAAAATAGGCGGCTTGGGCTTACCCGCCCCGGCTTCCTTAGCGGTAACCACAAAGTCCAGGTAAGGGTCCAGACCACCTCCAGCTCTACCTAGGTAGAAATTGGAAATCAAGCCTAAAATTAAGCCTCTCTGCTTTAATGCCTTCACCGCTGGCAATACATCATCATAAAGGACCCAGGTCGCTCCTTCAACTAGCTGCTTGAACCTCTTAAGCAGTTTCAAAACCATATCCCGGGGAAGCTTAACCCCGGCCTCGGCTAATATTATCTCTTGAAAACGGATAAAGGGCTCCTGGTCTTTTTCTTCACTCCACCTCGGCGGGATACCGGCTGGCACCTGATTATCAGCAATACAGATACCTCGCATTACCTTCTGCGGAGATAGCTCAATGCCCAGTTCTCGGGCAACCTGACAATAGTACTCGTGCCGGTCGGGTTCAGGGTGGGCCAGGGTATTCATCCAATCAAAAAATACTGCTTTAATCACATTACCTCCCTACTAATCACCCTCAACGCCCAGCTCTTTAATGTAGTCAACTGCATCTTGGACAGTTACTACCTTTTCCGCATCATCATCCGGTATCTCAATCTTCCGGGACGGGGTACTAAACTCCTCTTCTAAAGACATTCTCAGTTCTACCAAATCTAGGGAATCAGCCCTCAGGTCATCAACAAGACTAGCTGTGGGCACTACCTCCTCGGCCTCTACCCCCAGTTGCTCCATAACTACCTTTTTTAGTCGCTCAAAAATAGTGGCCACTTTCTACCCCTCTTATCATCTATTGGCCAGGGCGCTAACCGAGCCTAAAACTCCGTTAACAAACCTTGGTGAATTATCGGTGCCGAACCTCTTGGCCAGCTCAACGGCTTCATTTATAGCTACCTTAACCGGCGCCTTATCGTCAAATAAGATTTCAAATATGGCCAGCCGGAGAATGTTCCTATCAATTACCGATATTTGTTCTATCGGCCAGGCGGGGGCAAAGCTTTGAATATTCTGGTCAATCTTCTGCCTATTATGGATAACACCGCTAACCAGCTCACGAGTGAAGGCCTCATTTTCCTCAGGCAACCCCGCATTAGCCAGAAGACGGGTTACCACCTCTTCAGCTTCATGCCCTACCGAATCAACCTCGTAAAGTACCTGTAGAGCCAGTGCCCTAGCTTTTCGCCGTACCCCAGCCATAGGTTACCTCCGGCCTATGTTAAATTTGCCCCCCAGCAGTTTTGCCACCGCTATGTTTGAGATTTTTGTTGTAACCCTCCCTCTTTATCTCCCTCCCTTATCTAAGGGAGGGAGAATTAGTTATATAAGAGAGGCGAAGCCTCTCTTTGACTCTCCTTATCTTTCTCCTTGAAAGGAGAGGGGGAAGAGATTTTAGGGGGGGGGAAGCCCCTCTCTTACTATAATTCCCCCTTCCCTGGTAAGGGATGGGGGTCAGGGGGATGGGTTAACTAAATTCTTAATAGCGTTGGCATCACCTATATTTATAGTTTTAACGTCTTTATTTATTCGTCTAATCAGACCACTAAGCACTCCCCCCGGTCCTATCTCAATGAAGGTAGACACACCATTATTTACCATATACTCAATAGAGCGCTGCCACTGAACACCCTTACCAAACTGCCGGAGCAGTTCCGCCTTTACCTGCTCAGCATTGGTCATTGGCTGAGCAGTAGTGTTAGCCACGATAGGAACCAGAGGGTCACGAAAGGGGAAAGTAGCTATAATCTCCGACAAACCGTCAACCGCCGCCTGCATCAGCGGGGTATGAAAAGCACCACTTACTGATAGGGAGATAGTGCGCTGAGCCCCCCTGGCTTTAGCTAAATCCACAGCTTGAGCTAAATTCTCCTTCACCCCACTGATTACTAGCTGACCGGGACAGTTAACGTTGGCCATCCAGGTACCAGTCTGGTCACACACCTCAGCCAATGAAGCTTGGTCAAGCCCGATTATTGCCACCATACCCCCGGGTTGCCTCAGCCCGGCTTCATACATTAACCGCCCCCGCTCTCGAGTCAGATAAACAACGGTGGCAAAATCAAGCACTCCAGCTGCCGCCAGTGCCGTATACTCACCGAGGCTATGACCGGCAACAAAAGCCGGCGGTGGTAACCCGCTACCACTCACCTCATAGGTAGCCCTCAGGCAAGCATAGCTGACCGTTACCAGGGCTGGTTGAGCATTGATAGTCTGGCGAAGTTCAGCCTCCGGACCTTCAAAGCATAACCGGGAGAGGGGGAATCCCAGAGCCTCGTCAGCCTGTTCAAAGGTTGCCTTAGCTGAAGCAAAATTATCATAGAGGTCGCGACCCATACCCACCTTCTGAGAACCTTGTGCCGGGAAGACATAGGCTACCTTCATTAGCTTAGCCTCAACTTATCCCCGTAGACTTTTTAAGCTGGGCAATTATTGCCTCAGCCTCAGCTACCATCTCCTCTATAATAACCTTGACCGATTTAACCTCTTTTATCATTCCCGAAATCTGACCCGCCAGGAGCGTGCCACCCTCAAGGTCACCCTCAATCAAGCCCAAACGCACCCTGCCGACGCCAAACTCCATAAGCTCTTCCATAGAGATACCAGACTTCTCCCTCTCCAGAAACTCCCGGGTTAACTTGTTCTCCAGAGAGCGCATAGGGTAACCGGTACTCTGACCGGAAATTATTGTGGAGCGGTCGCTGGCGTCTAGAATCGCCTGCTTGTAATTAGGGTGAGCAATACATTCCTGGCTACAAACAAAACGCGTTCCCATCTGAACTCCCTGAGCCCCAAGGGCCAGGGCAGCGGCTAAGCCTCGGCCATCAGCAATACCCCCGGCTGCCACCACCGGTACCTGGACCCGGTCAACCACCTCGGGGACTAAAACCATGGTCGTAATTTCCCCTATCTCCCCTCCCGACTCCATACCCTCAGCGACCAAGGCATCCGCGCCAGCTCGTTCTAGACGCCTAGCCAGGGCAACACTGGCTATCACTGGCATTACCTTTATCCCCGCCTCCTTAAACTTAGGGATGTAAGGCCCGGGATTACCGGCGCCAGTAGTAACCACAGCCACCTTCTCTTCCAGAACTACATCTATAACCTGTTCAGCAAAGGGAGATATTAGTAGAATATTTACCCCAAATGGTTTATCCGTTTGCTGGCGGGTCAGGTGTATCTGCTCTCTCACCCAATCTGCTTCAGCGGCACCAGCCCCAATAATACCCAATCCACCGGCATTAGACACGGCTGAGACAAGCTCAGCCGTAGCCACATGAGCCATTCCCCCCTGAATAATCGGATACTTAATGTTAAAAAGGTCACAAATAACAGTTTTGAGCATAAAAATAGCCCTCCTTAGCTAGCTTTCTTTTTCGGGCTCTTAATGGCGATGACTTCCCGACCGGCATAACTCCCACAAACAGGACAAACATGATGAGGCAGTTTAGGGCTATGACATTGGGGGCAATAATCTAGTGGAGGAGGGGAAAGTCTAAGGTGACTGCGCCTCTTACCCTGACGCGCCTTGGCATATTTCCGTTTGGGTAAAGCTCCCATGCTACTCCATTCCTCTCTGTAGAGCCAATTTATTTAGCTTGGACCGGCGAGGGTCTGCCTCTTGAGGCAAACATTGACAAGGTCCCTGGTTAAGGTTATGACCGCAGGTAGGACATAGCCCGGCACAATCCTCACCACAAAGTGGCTTCATCGGGATAGCCAGCAGCGCATATTGCCGTATCGCCTCGGTTAAATCAAGAACATGATGCTCATCAATAGTGAAACATCCCGGCTCCTCAGGTAGGGACAGCGAAGTGCCGCTAACTACATCGGTAATAGGAAAATACTCTTCCTCAATATTCAGCGTTAGAGGATAATTAAACAAACTCAAGCAACGGCTGCAAGTAACTCCAACCTCAGTATGTAGTGTAGCCCTAGACAGGATACCCCGGTCAGTACGCACCAGCGTAACCTTACCCTCGACCGTGCTATCGCCACCGGCAATACTAACCACCTCACTCAGCTCATAATTTCGTATTGACCCTATAGATGACTTAAGCTGCTGAGATACATTTATCCGCATCATAATATCCTACCTTCACCCCAACTAAAACTAGCTTATTATAAGCCGAGCCATATACCTAGTGTCAAGCGACAACTAATCTACCGGGGCAACTCCGGCGTTGAGGTTTTCTCAGGGTGGAGAATTATTTTAAAATTTATAAAAAAACCCTTGACAAATGTTTAAAATAGTGGTATATTACAAGTTTGTAATTATGCCTCTTAATTCTCACCTTATTATATTCTCTTTATTAGCCACTTTTTTTACGTGAGATTAGTACTATAACTAATGCAAAGAGTTTCCACGTCTATTTAAGGAGTAGAGCTAGAGATGGTTTTTACGTTACCACACACTGAAAAAAGAATGCCGCTTGTCCCCAGAAAATCTTATGCCAAGTTACCCCAGATACTGGATGTCCCTAATCTGATTGGGGTTCAATTAGAATCGTTCCGCTGGTTTCAAGAAAAAGGGCTAAAGCAACTGCTGGGACAGGTATCCCCCATCAAGGACTTCACTGAGAACAGGTTGGAGCTTAGCTTTGTCAACTATGAGTTCCGTGCCCCTCGTCACTCTGAGCAAGAGTGCCACCACCGGGACTTGACCTACTCAGCGCCCATTTATGTCAAAGCCAAGCTGCTGGTTAAGGGAACCGGGGAAATCAAGGAACAAGACCTATTTTTCGGCAACATCCCCCTGATGACAGCGAAAGGCACCTTCATTACCAGCGGGGCGGAGCGGGTGGTAGTAAGCCAGTTACTCCGTTCCCCCAGTGTCTATTTCACTACTGAAGAAGATGCTACCAGTGGTCGTACCTTGTGCCATGCTAAGCTAATTCCTACCCGCGGGGCTTGGCTGGAGTTTGAGACCAGCAACCGGAATATAATCTCAGCTAAGATA
>JAUWIC010000060.1 GCA_030605575.1 Dehalococcoidia bacterium | reverse complement strand
CCGGGGCACGGGCGGCTTCAGCAGGAGTATTTATTACTATAGCCGCTCATGTAGCTGCCATGGCACCAAATACTGCCATTGGTGCCGCTCATCCGGTAGCCATAGGTGCCGAGGGTGAAGCTCAAATGTCAGAAGAGATGGAGGAAAAGATTGTCAATGATGCCGCCGCTTATATCAGAAGCATCGCCGAAGCCCATGGACGCAACATGGAATGGGCGGAAAAGGCAGTTAGAGAGAGCGTTTCCGCCACCGAACAGGAGGCTCTGGAGCTTAATGTCATTGATACGGTGGCTCCTGACCTTAACAGCCTAGTCTCTCAACTAGATGGCTGGCAAGTAACTATGCTCGACGAGAGTGTGGTCACCTTGCACACTCAAGGCGCCGAAATTAACCATGTCAAAATGAGTGCCATAGAGGACTTCCTCTTTACTATCAGTGACCCGACTATCGCCGTTATCCTGCTAAGTCTGGCTATGCTCGGTATAACAGTAGAAATATTCAACCCCGGGCTTATTTTCCCGGGTGTATTCGGTGGCATCTGCGCATTTTTAGCTTCCTACTCATTGGGCTTTTTACCTATAAACTACGCCGCCATTGCCCTTATAGCTCTGGCCGGTGGTCTGTTTATCGCCGAGGTATTTACCCCCGGTTTCGGTTTATTCGCTGGTGGGGGTATAGTTTCACTAGTTTTCGGTTTTTTAATTCTATTTAGCGGGAGGCCAACATTGTTTCAACCAGATCCATGGGTAATTCCCACAATAGCAATTAGCATCGGTGCTGTCATTGCCTTTATAATTTATCATGTAGTTCGAGCTCACCGACGTCAGGCAACGACAGGTAGGGAAGAGCTGCCCGGGAAGAAGGCTGTAGTCAAGGTAGCCCTTGAACCCGAAGGAACGATCCTCCATGAGGGTGAACTCTGGACAGCAATATTAGACGAAGGCAAGGCAAAGCCCGGGGAGGAGGTGATTATAACTAGGTTTGATGGCTTGAAGCTATATGTAACCAAAAAACGATAAAATGTAAAACAAAAATAAAGGAGGTAGAAAAATGCCAATATGGGGTATTGTTCTAGTTATTGTGATACTTTGTGCCATATTTATCCCGGCGTCAGTTAAAATTCTCAGGGAATATGAGCGCGGAGTTATCTTCCGTTTTGGGCGATTAGTGGGCGCTAGAGGTCCTGGACTATTTATCATCATCCCCTTCGTTGACCGGATGATAAAGGTAGACCTCCGGGTGATAACTATGGATGTCCCACATCAGGAGGTAATCACCAAGGACAATGTTACCGTTAGGGTAAATGCAGTGATATATTTCAGAGTAGTTGACCCTGAGAGTGCGGTAGTTAAGGTCTTAGACCACATCAGAGCCACCTCCCAGATATCCCAGACAACGTTGCGCAACGTTTTGGGACAATCTGAACTAGATGAGCTGCTGACGCAGAGGGAAAGGCTTAATCAAATGCTGCAGAAGATAATTGATGAACACACTGACCCGTGGGGAGTGAAGGTCACCACCGTAGAGATTAAGGAGGTTGAACTTGCCGAACAGATGAAGCGTATGATGGCAGCTCAGGCTGAGGCAGAAAGAGAGAGACGAGCCAAAATCATCCACGCTGAGGGTGAGCTCCAGGCCTCCGAGAAGCTGGCTCAAGCTGGAGAGATTATCTCCCGGAACCCAACCACCCTACAACTCCGTTATCTATCAACACTCACTGAGATAGCCTCAGAAAAAAATAGCACTATAATCTTCCCCCTGCCGATAAACATTTTTGAAGCCTTCATGCAGCTAGGTAGTAGTAAGCGTCTAGAGAAATAGAGTAGCAAATAGCTAAAAAGCGAAAAGGTTAGTCAGCCGGTCCCAAAGTATTGACCTGATAAAAGTAAATCCAGAGCCTGCATCAGGGGGCAGGCTTTGGAGGGGTATTTGTTTTAATCGCCTAAGGTAACATCACCGGCCACAATCTTGGTCAGGTTACCATTTGAGTGACGCAGTAGTAGGCTGCCATCTCTGGCTACTGATTCAGCTATGCCTTCATACCTAATTTTACCCGACTCTACCCGGACTTTCCTGCCCAGGGTCACTAAATTATCCCGCCACTCTTCGTAAATGCTACCCCCAGCCAGCAAAGTCAGGTATAACCCTTCTATTTCAACCAACAATCGTCGTATCAGGCTCAACAGGGATACATCTCTTCCCAGCTCCTCAGAGAGACTGGTGGCAAGTGGTAAGACTTCAGGGAAATCAGAAAGCCTAAGGTTAACATTTACCCCGATACCGATAATAGCGTAGGCTACAGTGCCTGCCTGCACATCGCTTTCAATTAGAATCCCACACACCTTTCGGCCATTAACCAAAACATCGTTAGGCCATTTAACCTGTGACTTCAAGCCGGTAACCGCCTCAATACTACGAACCACAGCTAAAGAAGCCAGCATAATCAGGGAGGGCAAATAGACCAGACCGGGGTAGAGAATGATAGACAAGGCGAGGCTACCCTCAGGTGATAGCCAAACACGCCTTAGCCGACCCCTCCCGGCAGTTTGCTCACCAGCAATGACCACTGTTCCCTCTACTGCTCCCAGTCGAGCCTCTCGCCTGGCCACTTCCATTGTTGAAGTCAGTCTAGGATAGTAAATAACCTTGTGCCCGATAAACTGAGTCTCTAAATCACTGGTAATGGAAGCTGGTGATAAACTATTTTCTCCCATGCCTACACCATCCTACCTAAAATAAGCCTAAGTTATCAAAGTGATTCCGGATACCAGAAACCAACCGCCAAATCCGACCAGCAGCCAACTGCAGGCAATAAACAACCCCTGCTGCAATTTTCCCTTCCACCGCGATTGAGCCCGGTAGACCATAGCCGAAATAAAAAACAGCCAGCCAAAATCACATAGCAGATGAACCGTAATCAGCAAAGCAAACCCGATGAAGCCAAAATCTAAGGACTTCATGATAAGCATGCTACCGATGGCTACCCACCATAGAATAAAAAATGGGTTGAGGGCACTGGTAACTACCCCGGCCACAACCGAGTTATAAGGTAAATCTTGGCTCCTTTCTACAACCCTGCCCCTGGCTCGGAACATACCTATGCCCATCCAGACCAGGACACCGCCACCAACTAAATACAAAGCAATTTGAACCGGCTCCTGGTCAAAGAACCGGCCAAAGCCGAAGTATATTAGCAGCATCAGGGGAATCTCAACCAGAGCATGACCTAAGGCTACCTTGATGCCGACAAACCGGGATTTATAACTTCTGGCTACGGTGACGGCAAACATAGGGCCGGGCATCAATACCCCTGATAATGAAATTACGGCTACACTGGCTAAAAATGGAATCATAAAAACACCCTGCCCATTGTATCATACAATTCCCCCAGTGTTTCCACATTGACGGGAAAATCCGGTTATGCCTCATTACTTGGCTTTACCACCTTAATGAAATATACTAATGGCGCATAGCCACTGGTTAGAAGTGGAAAATCTCAGGATAAGGGGAGGCAAAGGTGCAGTTAGAAGATATTAGAAATATAAGTGTTATCGGCGCTGGTCTTATGGGACATGGAATTGGTCTCACCTACGCCCTGGGTGGTTATAGGGTAGTCTTGAACGATACCAGAGAGGAGATTCTCGGCAATGCCATAAGCTACATCAGGAATGACCTTAAAACCTTGGCTGAGAGCGGTGTAATTTCTCAAGATATGATTGAGGAAACGCTATCCCGCTTAACTACTACCACTAACCTCAAAAAGGCGGTGAAGGATGCCGACTTTGTTACCGAAGCGGCGGTGGAGGATGCAGAGGTAAAGAGGGAGATTTTTAGCCACCTTGATGTCTTCTGTCCTGAGCATACTATCTTTGCCAGCAACACATCTTCGCTGGTTCTGCGAGATTTCACTTCTCAATGCCGCCGGAAGGACAGGATACTCATTACCCATTGGTTTAATCCTCCCCACATAGTACCAGTAGTCGAGGTGGTGCGCGGTGAGGAGACCTCCGATGAGACAATGGAGCTAGTTTATGCTTTGCTCCAGAAGGTCAAGAAGGTGCCGGTGAAAATCCTTAAGGAAATCCCCGGTTTCGTGGTCAATCGTATACAGGTGGGGATGTTTCGCGAAGTGTGGTCACTCTGGCAACAAGGCATTGCTAGCCCTGAAGACATTGACCTGGCGGTGAAAGGGAGTTTTGGGTTTCGCCTGGCAGCTATTGGACCACTAGCCACCTGTGATTTGGGTGGTCTCGATTTGTGGTATGGTATTGCCGACCGATTATTTAAGGTGATTAATGATGCCCACCAACCACCCGAGGCGCTCAAGAGGAAGGTGAGGGCTGGCGAGCTGGGGGTAAAAACCGGAAAAGGCTTTTTTGATTACAACATCGATTGTTTCACCAAGGGGCAAGAGGAAAGTGTTAAGGCGAGGGATAAGAAATTTATCCAACTCCTCAAACTGTTGTACCCCCAATAGGCGTGGAAAACAAACTAAAGCGAAGAAAGGGGATAGGGTCAATGAGGCTAAAGGATAGAGTAGCTATTGTCACCGGTGGGGGAGTTGGTATAGGTAAGTCTATTGCCCTAGCCTTCGCCCAAGAAGGGGCGGCAATAGTAGTAGCCTCCCGTAATATATCCAACCTGGAGAAGCTAGTTAACCAGATTAAAGGTAAAGGGAACAAAGCCACCGCCATACCAACTGATATTTCTGATGAGAAACAGGTACAAAGGATGGTGGCTCAGACCCTAGATGAATATGGTCAAATCGATATACTGGTCAATAATAGCGGTGTCGCCGGCGCTACCGCCAATGTAGTCGATGTTACTTTAGATGACTGGGACAAGACGCTGGCGGTAAACCTGACCGGGACAATGCTCTGCTCCAGAGAGGTACTGAAGAGTATGATTCCTCGCCAAAGCGGTAACATTATCAATATCTCCTCGCTGGCAGCTAAATCAGGGTTCATTATGAGGAGTCCATACTGTGTCTCCAAATGGGGAGTCATTGGGTTCACCCTAACCCTGGCTGCCGAGGTAGGAATCTACAATATTCGCGTCAATAGTATTAGCCCTGGTCTTACCCAGGGGCCTCGCATTGAGTCTGTACTTCGAACCAAGGCTGAAGCTAAGGGGATTCCCTATCCGGAGTTCTATAACAGCAACGTGGCCAAGATAGCACTGCGGAGATTTGTGACTCCTGATGAGATAGCGGCAGCGGCAGTATTTCTGGCCTCAGACCAGTCTAGCGGTATTACTGGTGAAGTCCTGAATGTTAATTCCGGCTGTATGTTAAATATATGGTGAATACGACCAGGATAAACACAATTTGTGGCACAAGTCCGTTGCCTAATGCTCCATTAATATAATCAAGAGGGTATTGCCAACGCTTGGAATTTGGTATATAGTTAACGGGCTATTAATAGGGTGAGTCACTTGAAGACTATCAAGAGCTATTTTGCCGGGATTCACCGAATGAGGTATCTTCTAGGTGCGCTCATTGCTCTGGTAATTTCAGATGGCGTGATAACCCACTTTCTTGTCCAACGCGGACTAGCCTGGGAATTGAACCCGTTCCTGCGAACTCTGATAAGTGAGGGGAATTTCCTGGTGGTAAAAGTATTTGGTGTGCTCCTGGCGGCACTTATTCTGTGGGATATATATAAGCAATGGCCCAAGCTGGCACGGATAAGCAGTTTGTGCTTCGTGGGCTTATACGCAGGAATCGTGGGCTGGAATTTATCGGTATTCTTCGCTACTCAAGTGTGAGCATCTTCCCTCAACATCTCACCACGAAGCTTTTCTAGCCTCTTGTTTAACGTCTAAGCAATATGTTATCTTCAATAAATCTTCTACCGCTGGCTTGCTCAAAGGCAGCAATTAGGTCATCAATAGTGAGCCCAGCCCGCTGCTTCTGATTCAGGTCAACTACAATTTTACCCTCGTGCATCATAATCAGCCTATTGCCGTAGCGCAAAGCAAGCTCCATGTTATGGGTAACCATTATGGTGGTCATCTTTTCCCGCTGGACAATCACCTCGGTTAAATCAAGCACCAGCTGAGCCGTCCTGGGGTCTAAATTAGCGGTATGCTCATCAAGAAGTAGCAGCGCCGGCTTACTTATAGTAGCCATGACCAAAGCTACCGCCTGCCTTTGTCCACTGGAAAGTGTGCCCACCTGAGCATTTAGCCTGTCTTCCAAGCCTAAGCTTAGAGGAGCCAGAGCCGAGCGGAATAGCTCTCGGCGCTGTTTATTGGTGGCTGGCCTCAGCCCCCTTGGCTGTCCGCGCAGCACAGCCATAGCCAGGTTCTCCTCTACAGTCATCTTGGCCGCAGTGCCTATATGAGGGTCCTGATATACCCGGCCAACATATGTCGCATGCTTATATTCACTAAACCCCGTAATATCATTACCACTAATGATAACCTTGCCTCCCCTCTCCGGAGGGAAGACACCGCCAATCACATTGAGCAAGGTAGTTTTTCCCGCGCCATTGCTGCCAATAATGGTAATATAGTCCTCAGCGTTGACATCTAGCTTGATATTATCCAGCGCCGTAACTTCATCTATAGTGCCTTTGGAGAATATCTTAGCTATTCCCCTGAGCTGCAGTAAACTCTTATTTTGGCTCATAGACATATCCACTTTACCATCTTACTGCCGGCGGTATCCATTCGTGCCGCAACTTCTTCCGTATAAACGGGACTGCCAGGGCTATAACCACCAGTACTGCGGTAATCAATTTCAAATCACCTGGAGCCATACCCAATCTAAGGGCAATAGTTATGAATAAACGATAGCAAAAGGCACCGCCTATTGCTGCCAGCAGAAGCCTAGCCATACCCCGGGGGCGGAATAGCGCCTCACCAATTATTACCGAGGCTAACCCCATTACAATCATTCCTATCCCCATACCCACATCAGCAAACCCCTGACCCTGGGCTACCACCGCCCCGGCAAGTCCAACCAGACCATTGGCAATAGCACAACCCATCAATACATTCTTATCGGTATCCACCCCCAGACTACGCACCATCTGCTCATTATCACCGGTTGCCCTCAACGCCAGACCAATCTCAGTGCGCAGAAACCAGTTTAGAATGAAAAAAACAACAGCCGCAATGGCTAAAGCGACAGTGATTGAAACTACAATACTGCCGTGGCTGAGTCCCAAGACTTCGGCGACTTTATCAAAGGCGGTTACCTGGCGAAGAAGGGAAACATTAGCTCCACCCATAACCCTCAGATTTATAGAATATAGCCCCACCATCATAAGGATGCCAGCCAGTAAAGCCGGCAGCCTGAGCTTGGTATTGAGTAACCCGGTAACCAAACCAGCACATAGACCTACGCCAATAGCTGCCAGCGTTGCCGGGAAAGGGTGCACACCATTTACGATAAGCACCGCTGTAGTTGCCCCACCAAGGGTATAACTCCCATCCACGGTAAGGTCGGGGAAAGCAAGTACCCGTAGTGTAAGGTATACGCCAATGGCAACCAAGCCAAACACCAGCCCCTCATAGAAGGAAAAAGACAAAACATTACCTACTATATCCAGCATCCTTTTTCTCCTATTTAAGACCTGGGTGAGTACCTTATTTATCTATTCAATTGATAGCGGTTATTGTTCCCGCAGGTTGCCTATTCTTCTACTACTATGTCGACGGCATCTATTACTGCCTGAGGAATGGTTATCCCCATTCTCTCCGCTGCCGCCGGGTAGACTACGGTTGACACTGCGCTCTTTATCGGGGGGATATCGGCTATGCTTTCACCCTTCAGTATCCTAGCCGCCATGTATCCCGCCTGCTGGCCTATCCAGTAGTAATCGCAGCTACAACCGCCAACCAGACCCGTTTTAATCATGCCCACTGCGGAACCAAAGACTGGCAGCTTGTGCTCCTCGCAAACCTTAATTATGGATTCAATTCCCACACCGCCTACTGTATTGCAGGTAGGAATCCATACTGCATCACACCTACCAACCAGTGACATTCCGGCAGCATAAACATCAGCGGTTGACGCTGCTGTAGCCTCAACAATGGTAAGCCCATAGCCTGGGGCAACCTCGTTAAGTATCTCTGCCTGCACCGCCGCGTTCACCTCACCAGGGTTATAGGCGATGCCCAATACCTCAATGTCAGGCAGAACCTCCAGAAGAAATTCCACCTGAGGCGGCATCTCAAACCAGTCGGCGACCCCGGTTACCTGGGGTGCTGCCTCTGTCCAGCTAGGCACTAGACCCGCCGATACCGGGTCAGTAACCGAGCTGAAGATTATCGGTATATCTGTACCCTCGGCAGCAGCCACTAACGTTTGTGCGGATGGGGTAGTTATGGCGTGGATTATGTCTGGCTTCAGGGAGACAAAGTAGTCGGCAATTGAGGCTGCTACCGTCATATCACCTTCAGCATTTTGTATGATAAATTCAGTATTTTCCCCCTCAACAAAGCCCTCCTCAGCCATAGCATCAATGATACCCTGACAGTTGGCGTCCAGGTCAGGGTGGGTAGCTATCTGAGTTATGCAAACCGTATACACCTTTTCCCCGGCAGGAACGCAACCTGTCATGAACGGTAGTGCGGTTAATACTAAGGCTATGCCTAGACAGACTGACAATACTAATAAGCCTTTCTTTTTCACTTAAAACCTCCTTTGAAATTTTATTCTAATAAGATTTCAGTTAAATAACCTATTATCTATCACCCCCTTCACCGTTAGATTTTAGTGCCTTCTCAAAACCCTTCTTGTAAAACTTCAGCCAGTTCCTCCTGGCTCAGGTCGGCTATCCCTAGCTCTTCAAGCGACCTTCCCTCCTTATAATAATCTGTCTGGTTTATCACCGAAGCCAATCTGATTGTAGCATCAATAATCGGGGTGTCAACATTGAATTTGTGCGCCAACCGGGCTGGAGGGACTAGCCCGTAGGGGACATCTTCAGTTATAAACCTGCTCTTCATTGATGAAGGTTCAGCCATATTAGCCACCGTGTCCTCTTTACCAAAGGGAGCCTTAAAGTAGACCGACATGATTGTGCTCTTTAACCAGAATGATTCCTCAGGATACTCAAGTAGTTTTATACCAATAGCTTCCCCTACTCTGGCTACCTCTGCATAAACCGCTTTTATCGCCCTGGCTATGGATAGGGTGGTGCCGTGCTGATAAAAGTGGAAGTCCTGGCCTAGAGTGTCAATCCAGCCGGCATTTAGAATCGCCCCAACGGGGTGCACAATTGGATTTAGATTGTTGAGCGAAGTAGCCAGAACATTCTCGCCAGGAACCACGGGATAGATAGGCTGTAAGTCATTTATAACCCTGCCTGTATTTCTGGCGGGAAATGCAGCCAGTAGCAGCTTGGTGGCTTCAACAAATATCCTGGCTCTGGCTGGAGCTTCCAACCGGCAGCCCCAGGGAAGGGTATGCCCCTCAGCCAGGGTAATATCCTTCTTTATCCCCCTTTGCCTCAGCATATTAGCCAGTAATAGCGCCGAGTAGTTTCCTGTCCAGACAACTACAGTCTGACCATCCTCCAGGTAGGGCATTATGGAGGTAAAAAAGTGCTTGTGCCCAATGGCGGGGATAGCCATCATAATATAATCAACACCCTTTATTGCCGACTCAAAATCGGTGGTGACCATACCCAGCCTCACCGTCTTCTCCTCACCCCAAGCATCAATCAAGCATATCGCTTGCTGGTCAAGGGTGGTGCTGAAGCTTTCCTTAAATTCAGGTGCTTCACACATATTTACCTCAAACCCTTTTAGCGCTAAATCAGCCGCCAGGGTATGAGCACCACTACCCCCACCCAGGACGGCTATTTTCCTCGGCATTAGTCACTTTCCCTCTCTAGCTCTACCTGATTTAACCTTTATCTAATAAGAAGAACCCTCCGCTTGAGAGAGTTCTTGTTAAACTTTACTACTTTAGATTTGCTGACTTATAATGTGTTACATTTTTATACCAAAAACCTCCCAAGCGCACCTAATGCGCCCCGTAAAGATGAAGGCAGTATAATAAACTCCTGGCCAGGCAGTGTAAAATGACATTCTCTACGCCTCTCCCTCTTATAGGTGTTAATTGTAGCAGTGGCACTGTAATCTGTCAACACCTTGTACCCTCCAGTACCTCCATGCTGGCTGTTATCGCCTGGTAAGGGGGTCCCACCTTGTGACCAGCTTTTCAAAGGAGTCCTCAGGGAACTTCTCCTTGAATAGCCGATAGTAATATGTCTCGGCTTCAGACTTCAGTTCTATGGCGGGCTTAGTCTGTTCGTACATAGAATCTTCCGCTGAGCCAGCTCTTTGCCCAATCAATTCGGTAAGTTTGGCTGAGCCAGCCCCTGAGGCAAATGGTTGCTTCACCCTGTTTGATATATTGTCCGGCAGCAAACCAGCGAAGGCTTTCCTCAGAATCCATTTCTCAACCTTTTTCTTGCCATGAACCTTCCACGCTGGGGGAATTTTGACGCAGAGGGCAATGACTCGCCCATCTAAGAAGGGAGGACGGAATTCCAGTGAGTGGGCTGCCATCATTCGGTCAAGCCGCTGGAGCCCGGTGTGATAGGCATTGCTGATTAGGTCCTGGGAAAGTTGAAGAAACTCTGCTTCGCTTCTGGCTTCCTTCAGTAGGTGGTAACCGCCCAGGAATTCATCGGCTCCCTCACCACATAGCACACCATCGGTATGCTGAGCCGCCAGCCTGGCGGCGAAGTAATTGGCTACCGCCCCACAGACACAGTCTTCATCAAACGACTCTAAGTGGTAAATGACCTCAGGCAACACCTCCTCTATTTGCCCCCCCCGGTAGATATATTCATAGTGCTCGGTGCCCAGATACTGTGCCATCTCTCGTGCCCGTCTCAGGTCTTCGGAGTCATTTATACCGGTACCTACGGTAAACGTCTTTAGGTCAGGCTGAAATTCCTTGGCCAGATAGACGATAGCACTTGAGTCCAGACCACCGCTGAGCAAGGCACCGCCAACATTACCGTCCTTCAACCGCATCTCCACCGCGTCTCGTAATAGGCCAGCGAGAAGGCGAGCCGCTTCTTCAGGGCTGTCAAACTCGGGAACCGAATATGGCGAGCTCTTGAATGGTTGAAGTCCCTGCTGTTGAGTATAGACATGCCCCGGGGGTAGCTCCATAACCTCAGCACATAAACCCTGGAGGGCTTTCATCTCAGAGGCGAAGTAGAAAGCACCATCTTTATAGCCGTAGAAGAGCGGCCGCAGTCCCACCGTGTCTCTGGCTAATATTAACTCGCTATCACTGGCTAAACAAAGGGCGAAATCGCCATCCAACCGCTCAACAAATGCAGGACCAAATCTACGATAAAGGCTAACCAGGAGATCGGCTTCAGGCAACTGCATCCCATCTTTAGAGTAGAGATGACCATCTATCACCGCAACTATGTCAGCCTTCTGGGCGTATGTTTTTCCCGAATGATTCGCTTCTGAGGGTAGAACACAGCAGCCAAGGGCAACTCTCTTACCAAGGTGCAGCCACTTTTCCTTAGGTCCTCGGTGATGAAGCCGACTCAACATCAACTCTAAGACATCTCGGCTACCGGAACTAGTCCCCGAGATACCTGCCATAGTTATAAGTCCTCCGCCAAAATGATGATAAAAGCTCTCACTTCACCACCTCAAAGATAGCCACCAGCCCATGCCCGCATCCCCGCCCCTGCTGAAGCCTCATCTCGAGCTCCCTAAGGCAGTAGCCCAATTGCGGCTCGACCAGGCTAGCTCGAGCATTTCCTATTTCCATACCAGCTGCCACCCTCACTACACCCTTCATGGTACTGAGCAACCGCCTAAGAGGCAGAGGCATTTCTGCCAACGCTTCCGGGGGTTTACTTCCCTCAAGCAGTGCCTTGGTATAGGTCACCAGGTAGTTCCAGCAATCAGCGAACCTCTGGTGATAGGCATTTACCTCAGTGAAGCCGTCTCTGAGGACGTAGTGAATCAAGACCTCATCCAGATTGGTGCCCACGTTGGGCTCAAAAAGAGAATTGACCAATCGGCGCAGGGGTTGACAGTGGGGATTATATTGAGCTGTATCCATATGACGCCCCACAAATGAGGACCGGTCAGCCAGATTACACAGGGTAATAACTCCTCCCGTCTTATCTTTTACCTGCTGATAGATATGTAGAGCCTCCTCACGCCCCATAATCCTGAGCGGGAAATAGGACAACTCCGGTGGCTTTTCTCCATCAACTGAGGGTAGATAGGAGATAACGTAATTCATCCACCGGTTATGGCTAATATCCTTTGTCCACAGCGTCTGCCACTCATATGAGTAGCGCCCTAGCCAGTCAATGATGATGAGGGCACCATCTTGGCTTTGTCGGGCGATGTTGGTCAAGAGCCCCACAGTCTGCTCATCAGTGTTATGGGATAGCGTTCCGTAGTTGGCTAGATACAGGTCATAGGGCTCTTCAGCGCCCAAGTCAAAGTCGTTGAAGTCCGACTGGATAAAGCGCGCATTCTGCCTGTGGTCACAGATTTCCCGGGCTTGGGTCAGCAGCCCCACGTTGATATCAATTCCCTGGTAAAGCTCAAGCATGTCAGGCTCTATAATCTCGGTGTCATGTTCTGAAATTAAGGACTTGCTGGTGATGGTAGTGATGAACTCCAGTCCATCCCCACTGCCACATCCCAGGTCGAGTATGCGCAGCCTTTGGCCACGCTCCCTCTTCCGGGCTACCAGCTGCTCCAGATAGGGCCTCAGGTAAAGACCAAGCTCCTCGTCCTCCCAGAAGCGCCGCACGTTATCATATTTCCCTAGAAGCCCGGTAGGTTTCTGATAAAGTCCGCTTTTGATTGCCTCATTATAGGCATTTATTTCAGCCATAAATCCTCCTAACTTTCCACATTAGTGCTTAAAGCCTCCACCAGCCTTACTGCCTGAAAGCCATCAGCCCCATAGCCATCAGCCCCTATGCCTTGAGCAAATTCCTCCGAGACAGCAGCCCCGCCAATGATGACCTTCACCTTGTCTCTAAGCCCGCTTTCGGTGAGTGCCTCTATGGTGTCCTTCATGTGCATCATGGTGCTGGTAAGCAGGGCAGACATTCCCACAAATTGAGGTTTCTCTTCCCTCACTGCGGCTATGATAACCTGGGGGTCGATATCATTCCCCAAATCCCTGACTATGTAACCAGCCCCTCGAAGCAGCATTGAGACTATGTTCTTGCCGATGTCATGAAGGTCCCCTTTTACCGTAGCCACGATTACCTTGCCCTTGGACTTAATGCCACTCTTGGCCAGGTGGGGCTCCAGTATCTCCATAGCCACCCCCACCGCTTCAGCCGAGGCCAGCATATCAGGAATATAATACTCATTAGCCTCATATTTCTGCCCCACGATGTTCATGCCTGCGGTTAGTCCCTTATTTACTATATTCTCGGGGTTAATGCCTTGGGCGAGGGCTTTCTCAATAAGCTCACTGACCCCGGGCTGCCCCACCATCCCCTCATCAAAGCCCTCATCATCCTGAGTTACCCTTCCCTGGATAACATTTTCCTTGAGAAGTGTCAGTATATCTTCTGTCATGACCTGCTCCAATTCTATCAATTTCTCAATCTCACCAACAGTCCAGGCACCTGCTGAAACACCTCATCCACAACCGGCCTGGGTATATGGGATGGCGGCAACGATAGAATCTCCTCCATTCTCTCTCGCGCCCGCAACAGTGTCCCGCCTACCATATCTTTACCCTCAAAGGGATACGGGGGTGCAATCTCCCCAGAACGAAGCATACTCCGCACAAACCGGGTATAGAGCTTATGTGAGGTGCCCATGACCTTTCTTATCTGCTCCAGAGATTCCGAAATCCTATCCGTGGTCACCACTGGCTGTCGGACAAACCTCTTTACCATACCTATGTGGGCATCATCCAGTACCGCCTGAACCGGGCAGAAGGTATTGGTCCGTTCCAGAAGGCCAAAGGCATAGTGAATATACTGAGGGCCAGCGAGTGTCACCAGGATGTGCGAAAATAGCCTCTCTACCGATGCCTGTATCCCCGGCACCATTGCATCAGAGATACCCCCGGTGGAATAACAAGGTAGACCGTAATAGCGTGCCATCTGGACGCAGTCAATGTTATATTGGTTGAACTCAGGGACTCCGTAGGAATCATAAAGGCTGACCATGTGGGCTCTGCCTGGCACACTGCCATAGAGCACCGGAGTACCCTTGTTTACCAATTGAGTTAAGGCTATGCCCACCAGGAGCTCAGCGTTAATCTGAGCTACCATACCCTCTTCCCTAATAGGGGCAGTGGAGCCGCCCATGGGGGAACTGGAGACGACCAGAGGAATACCTCTCCTGGCTATCTCTATCGCTTTCTGTGTGGTATTGTCCACAAGCTGTAGCGGGCTTTTTACCATGCAGGTGATGAAAGAGATGATGGGATTCTCCCGCAACTGTTCCTCTCCACCGGCGATGAGCTGAGACATCCTGACCACATTGCTCAATTGGCTAAGCTCGGTTAACCCGGACATCACATGCTTGGTGGTATTATTTAGTGAGACGAAGAACTTGTTAACATCCTTGTTATCGTTGGTGATGTCATCATCCCGGATATTGACCGTGCGCAGGAAGCTGTCCCAAGAGTCCAGGTGCTCGCAGAGGCGTGCCGCCCTGGCTAGTCTATCCACAGTGCCCTTCTCTACCCTGAACACGGGGAACTCAACCTCAATGCCTGGATTACGCTTGCTGACAAAAGCCTCGACATCCACCTCCAGCCAGTTGTTAGTCTCAGAGCCTGAGGCAAAGTAAACCCTGGGCTCGTGTCCATCAAGGATAAGGCAGTTATTCTCATCCCGTGCCCCTAGCTTCACCACCTTCGGTGCTGACTGCAGGGCATCGGTGATTACCTTCTCCGGTATCTTAAGCAGCCAGCAGTCAGCACTCCCCTGGTGCATAGGCAGGACCTCAGCGCCGCGGTCGCCAAAGAACTCAGCAGCGCTGCGGTTGAAACAGACTACACCAGAGTCAGTCAGTATAGCCAGCGAAGCCCGGTGTATCTGCTCCACCTGCTCCAGCTTGAGCCGCTGATAGGGTTGTACTAATACTCCTTGCCGTGCCATAGTATTCTTCTCTAATCTACTAAAATGCCCCTCCTGTGAGCTCTAATGTATCTCGTACACGGGTATCCTTACCCGCAGGTATATCAGTCCACGATGCCGGCTATCTCCGAAAGGACTTGCTGTCTTATCGCCGCCGGCAGGCGGTAGCTATGGTTGGCTAAAAGCTCCTTTACCTTTCGTGCTGCCCTTTCCCAGGTGACCTTTCCTCCCCCAGCTTCCCACTCCTCCCTGCGGTCTCTATCGCTCAGTAAGGGCTGGTAGTGCTCACCCCGCATGAATTGCCTGGTGTGTTTGGCGGTAACAAAATTACCCCCCGGTCCTACCTGCTTGATAAGGTCAAAGGCTAGGGTATCATCATTCACCGTTATCCCCTTAACCGCTCTCATCACCATTCCCAGTATCTCATTATCGATAACATACTTCTCATAGCATGTAGTCAGGGCGAATTCCATGAGTCCGGCAGCGTCGTGGATGAAATTGGCGCCGGCTAAGGCACAGAGTAAGCTGGTGAGAGCCGACTCATAGCCACTCTGGGCATCCAGCACCTTGGAGTCGGTCATTCCACCGGTAGCATAGAACGGAAGCTTGTAGAACTGCGCCATTTGGGCGCCAGCCGCATTAAGCAGTCCCATCTCTACAGGGCCGGCCAGGTACTTGAGGTCCCTGAAGTCAGTGCTGCTGGCAACCGAGCCAAAGATGGCCGGTGTCCCCGGATTAATAATCTGGGCAAGAAGTACCCCTATCAAGGAGTCCACAGTCTGGATTACCAGGTTGCCGGCGAGGGTCACTGGCGAGGTAGCCCCGCATAGAGGTTCAGCAGGATACACTAGAGGGATGCCAGCCTGGGCGATGGTCACCACCAGGTCACCATATTGTCTATCCATCTTCAGGGGACTTATGCCAAGGGTTATCATGGAGATAAGCGGACGCTGGCGAAGTCTCTCACCAGAGCCGGCAATAATCTCTGCCATCCGCATTACCTGCTTCACTCCATCAAGGGTGTAAACACCTCCCATAACGTGCTTGGTAGTATTGTCCAGCGCGGCAAAGAAACGGTTTACGTCCACCTGTTCTACAGGCAGCTCACTGGGATAGGTGGGCAGCATAAACAGGTGGATGTTATCTAGCTGGTCAACCAGTTTGGAAATACGCTTCAGGTCATCCAAGGTGGTAAGTTGCTTCTGCCCGGTGTTCGGGTCATAGATATAAAGGGCAGTACCACCGGTCCCGGTATATACCCGCTGCCCGCCCAGGAAGATATCGTGCTTCTCATCCTGGCCACAGAGCCTGATCTCAGAAGGTGCCATTTCAATGAGTTCCATGACCCTTTTCCGGGACAGGCGGACCAAATGCTTTTCGTCATCGACCCAAGCCCCAGCCCTCTTGAAGAATCCCAGCGCTACTTCCGAATTCACCTCAAAACCTACCCCCTCAAAGACCTCCATTGCCGTTTGGTGAATTCTATCTATCGACTCTTCAGTGAGGGGCTTGAAGCTACCCCCAACCGATCCGTTTTGAATCATTTCTCTCCTTTACCTTCACAATCATGTTTGTCACCGCTCTGACAAGGGTTATAATGCTCCACATTATCATTGCCGAGCCCGATACCAATAATCCCCGACATCAACCTACGGGGAAGCATCAGACACCTTCGCTCAATATTCTTAATGAGATATGAATGCGCTGGTTCGATTATTAGAGATGAGACACGTGCCGGCGGCTTGTAATCGGCACCATATCCTGAGTAGTGATATACCTTCTTCCTATCGATCTCAATACCGATCCCGTTGCTGGTATCCAGCACGTTGTTTTCACCTCCCTTCTCTCTGGAATAACGAGACTGAGCGAAACCTTGTGCCTCTGACAGTGGCAACAACGACGGAATAAATTCTCAGCATGGGGGTGATTTACTAGGTAGTATATTAAGAGCGGCACTTTGAAATGAGGAAAATTTAATGAAACAGAAAAGAGTGGTAAGCCTACTTACTAGGACATTTATGAGGGGAAAAACCGGGGAGTTAGACATCTGTAAGCTAGATTACGGACAGAGAACACCCCGTTCACATATTCTCTTCTTGGTTCAGAGCACTTTCCACCCCCCAACTATGGTGTTTCGTTAAGCTTCTGAACTTTATTCTAACTAAACATTTTAGCATACGATTCGCCGACTGTCAAGTTGACTTGAGGACGGGGACTGATGTAATAAAAAGGCTGTACCTTCGCCATAAGCAAGAAACAACGACCTCCCATAGCAAAAAATGAGCTGAGAGTGGAATAACTTAGCAATCCAAGCTATTGTTACTGTTATACTGAATAGGGCTATAGCTTGCACTTTTTATTTGGTATTGACATTATACAAGGGAATGGCTTATCATTCATACCAAAAAAGGAGGTGAACTAATGCAAGCATACTGTGTGAAGTGTCGTGCCAAGAGAGAAATGAAGGATGCTAAGAGCATAGTTATGAAGAACGGAAAGCCGGCGACTCAGGGTGTATGCCCGGTATGTGGCACCAAGATGTTCAGAATTGGCAAGGGTTAAGGCTTATATCTATTTAGGAATCAAAATTCCGCATGAGGCTGGATATTTGTATACGGCAATATCCAGCCTTTTTGCTGCCACCGCACAAAGTGGACTTTCGTGCGATGGGTTAGACTGGAATTCGGTGGCATAAGTGAGACAGCTGGTTAATCTTGGGGCACAACAGGAGATTGCTTTTCCTTACCCCTCAGGAAATCCAGGAAATCCTGCTTCAATTGAGGATACAATACTACCCCCTTAAAATTCCTGGGAATCTGGGCAAAACGCAGGCGGTCAGGCTTGACTCCTTTGGAAACTGATTTTCTGGCATCTTTGAGGAAACTAGATTCCAGTCGCCGCCGGTTGGTACCGCTGACATCGTTGCCAAGCTCAACTGTCACGCAGCAAGAATCTTCATGCTCACTCTCCAAACGAATGCCAACTACAGCCAGCTGGAAGGCTTTGGGCGATAACTGATAAGAATCAATTATGAACCGGGCAAGTTCCTCAGCCACCTGGGAATAAGCATAATTGGCACCACCACGGATAAGAAGCTCGGAATCTCGGGATATCCAATAGTAGTCCAGATTTCCGTCGTCATTTTTCAAGGCAAACACAATATCTCTTAGACCAGTGTACCAGCCCTCTTGGAATGCATTCCTGGTCGCCTCTTTATCGCCTACATAGTAGCTAAAGAGGTTGCCACCCTGGGTAAGAAGATAGCCGGGTTCTCCTACTTGGCAAGGAAGCATGTAGTCGGCACTCTCCGGGTTAGTGGACTTCACTATCTTGACCCTGGTGAAAGGAAAGTGTTCTCGACCAATATAATAGCCCACCATTTCCTCGTTGTTATATCGGTGTGACCAGCCAGCGGTCAACGCCTTCAGGACGGCATTTTCCGGCATTGCTATCGGGATAGCGGTTACCTGGAGACAGGTCTCGGTAGCCCCAAAACGGACATGCGGAATACGCCCGGCAAACCTCCGAATGCGCTCAATGGTCTTGGGACCCACTGGTGCCGAGCCAATCAGGATGTCGGTCTGCTTTAGAGCCTCTTTAAGTTTGCCTTCGGCAACGGGTAATTTTCCCTGCTCAGCCAGGCTATCAAGAAAGTCAATGTGCCGGGGAACCAAGGAGGCAACGAACAAGCCTCGTTTATGTTCTACAGCCTCAGTCAGCACCTTCCAGCAGGGAGTGGTATAGTATGCCAACAAGTGCAATACTGCCCCCTGGCGGCGGAGAGCCCAGTCAGATAAGGCGGTGGAGTTGGTATGGTGCAACGGATTTACCAGAAACAAATCTACCGGGGTCGTTTCCGAAAGTCCAAAGTACTGTTCATAGGTAAGTCTGTTGGTTAAATAACTGCGGTGGCAGAGACTAGCCCCTTTGGGTCTATCCGTTGTGCCCGAGGTAAAGACAACGATTCGCTCATCACTGTAATCAAGGGAGGCATAGGGTTCATCAAAAGGAAGCGGGTGCTTATCTAACTCGTCGGCTTCAAAGAAAACTACCCCGGGCAGGCTGGCCCTGAGCTCTTCTATCCGTGAGGTAAAACCCCGGTCATAAATGCAGATTCTGGCTTCGGTGAGCGTCGCTTTGTAAGCAATACGCTCATTATCATCCGCCTGCCAATTAATGGTGACCGGGACAGCTCCTACCAGAACCGATGCCAGGCGGAATATTAAGTCATACGGGCTATTAGCCGAAAAACAGTGGACAATCCGGTCTCCTTTTGATATTCCGAGCTTCCTAAGATAGGCTGCCGCCGAACCAGCCATCTCCCAGAATTCGCCCCTGGTTAAGGTGCGTTTCTGGATAGTTCCCTGTTTGAAGGTGTAGTAATGCAGAAAGGGAAAATCCCGATGAGCAAAGGCAGCGCAATACTCCTCCGTCGGCGAAGAAAAAGTAGTCAGGGAGGTTACCGGCTCCCCGGTGGTCAACAGAAACGGCTGTGGGTCGTTATACTCAGTCTCACCCATATAGACTAATTTCACCCCCCCCCTACATCTGGTTATGATAATACAATTAGAACATACCAGTTATCAATAGCCGGTAACAGCACGCATACCACCTATCTTCGGTTGGGTAAGAACAGAACCAAAGGGGCGAGGTAAATTGTTGGGGTGAAGGGCAACCCAAGAGTAATTACCACCGGTGGGCTATGGCTTAGGTCAGTCCTGACCCACCTGTTTTCGCCGTTGTTGTCGAGCCGCCACGAATATCAAAACGACGCCCAGGACAATAGCCACCAGCACCTTGGCTATCCTTGGTATATCCATAGTCATGAAAAAGGCAATGGTAAATATACCAGTCAGGGCAGAAAGCCCATACATCACCAGATGGGCTTTAATCGGTTGCTTTCTCCTTAGGGCACGCCAGGCCAGCCAACCGACAAAACCCACTGATAAAATTATTCCCAGAGCGATTAACATCTGAACTACCAGCCTATTTCCTCGAAGTATCTCCCCAAAAAGGCAAAAATGCCTACGGCTAAAGCAAGACAACCCAGCTTCCCCGGCTCGGAAAGATAGTTCACATATTCGGCGGTTAAATAAACTACCCCGGCAATACATGACGCTATCCCGATGCCGTAAAGAATATAAGTTCTTATTCTCAGTTCCATTGCTATCTTTCCCGCGGGGGCAGTGGCTTAGGGTATGACCCCTCCTCCGGAGAGTAAAAGTTCACAATTACCTTTCGCTCCACGTCCCCATAGTTAATTTTTATAGTGTAATCGGCATATTCATCGATTCCAAAACCGGCGCTTTCCAGCTCTTCACTTGATAGTGTCCACTCCACTGTTACCTTGTCAAATGGCTCTATTGATTTATCCTCAGCAAACAGGTCAATGACCCTTTCATTCTCCTTCCATACTGATGCCTCAATACGAGTTGAATAGGTAGAGAACTGGTGGTTTTCAATTTCGTAGCGGAAGGATACCTTCTCATCCCACCTTGCTGAGGTTGACCAAAAATTCTCTTCCCGCAGCCACTCATAAGCTTCTATTTTCTGCTCATACTCACCAGTGGTTATATAAACAGTATCATAGATACCCAGATAGCCATCAACTACGAATATCGCGGCAAGACCAGCAATGCAAGCTATAGCCAAATATAAAAATCGATATCTTCGCTTTAATGCCATAGTCTCTTAGACTCCGATTCCCCCTCGGATAGATGCTACTAGAAATTGACTGGATTGTATAATGTAGCCCACTAGTTGTCAAGTCGTCCACGGTTATTTGACCCATAAGCTACACACCTCTGGTATTTGACAAAGTTCCAAGCATACTATACTGTAGAATCCGTATTTGATAAAATGAACCGCAATTAAAAACTAGTTGCGGTATTATCCAGCTGGCTGTCATGTAGAAGAGCCTGCTGACAACAAAGAAGGTGTTAGACCAGAAGAACCATCCAAGATACAACTAGGAGGAGCAAAAAGAAATGGCAAAGATTAATCCATTTCACGTAGCAAAGCAACAGATAGACAGGTGTGCCGAGATTTTGAATCTAGCCCCAAACGTAACTGCAATGCTTAAGACTCCGATGCGGGAACTCCACGTATCGTTAGCAGTCCGCATGGATGATGGCTCCGTCAAAATATTCCAGGGATTTAGGGTCCAATACAACGATGCCAAAGGCATCACAAAGGGGGGCATTAGATTCCATCCTGATGAAACAATCGATACTGTTCGAGCACTGGCTGCCTGGATGACGTGGAAGTGTGCCTTGCTTGACTTACCACTAGGAGGAGCAAAAGGCGGTGTCATCTGCAACCCTAAGGAAATGTCAGTGGGCGAACTAGAACGTTTAAGCAGGGCATACATGCGGGGCGTATTCCAGTTCATTGGACCCGAAAAAGATGTGCCTGCCCCTGACGTTTATACCACCCCACAAATTATGGCTTGGATGATGGACGAGTATTCGGCGATTGCAGGGAAACCGCAATTTGGCGTTATTACGGGCAAGCCGTTACCCGTTGGCGGTTCCCCGGGACGGGGTGATGCTACGGCTCGTGGTGGGATGTATACTATCCGTGAAGCTGCTAAGACACTTGGGATTGACTTAAGCAAGGCTACAGTCGCCGTGCAGGGTTACGGGAACGCAGGATATCATGCGGCTCGGCTATGCGGTGAGTTATTTGGGTCCAGGATATTAGCTGTGTGTGACAGCAAAGGCGGAGTATATTGTGAAGCCGGGATTGACCCAGAAGCGGCTTTTGCATGTAAGGCTGAAACCAGCTCAGTTTGTAACCTGCCAAACATGGAGCGTATCTCCATGGAGGAACTTCTGGAGCTTGACGTTGATATACTTATCCCAGCCGCTATAGAAAATGTCATAACCGACAAGAATGCTTCAAATATCAAAGCCAAGATTGTTGCCGAACTAGCCAACGGCCCAACTACACCAGAAGCCGATGATATTCTATTCCGTAATGGCGTTCATGTCATACCTGATTTCCTATGTAACGCCGGCGGTGTGACAGTTTCGTATTTCGAGATGGTCCAGAACTTCTATATGTACTCCTGGGAAGAAGCAGAAGTCCGTGAGCGATTAGATAAAAGAATGACCGCGGCATATCATTCTGTGCTAAATACTAGCCGGGAATACAAGATAAACATGCGACAAGCAGCATACGTGCAGGCTGTTGAACGTGTAGTGGAAGCAATGAAGCTCCGCGGCTGGGTTTAGTTTGCCGATAGCCGGACGGGTCTTTACCCCAGAGATTGCCACCTGAAGAGGAAATCCACCTTTTAGATCATTATCTGGATTATACAAGAAGATTGTGCGAAAGCGTTAAGGAAGAGCGAGCTGACATGGATTTCCTTTTTAAGCATTTCTATAACGCCAGTCAAAAAGACAAGCGAGAGCTTTCAGCTTGCCTTCTTATTTTTGGTAGCCGGGGGCTGATTCGGACTGCCGAACGCAGGCTATTGACAAACCGCCCCCACGGAGACTAAACTCAAACGGACAGTATATCTGAAATAGCAAGCCTATGCGACTGGGACAGATTAAGTCAAACCACCAGATTATAGCTGCCATATTTGACGGAGAGTTAGCGCAGCCGATTCCGAATCATACCGTGTGTGATTTGATTCGTCGTTCTGAGGACGAGTCGGTTCCGCTGACTGAACTCGCCACCCGGCTGGCTGACCCCCCTGAAGAAGTGGGCCCCCCTATTATTCCTATCCACCCATGCGAAGTCTGGGCGTGCGGCTGCACCTATGAAATAAGCGCCACCTTCCGCGACGCTGAGCATGGCACCCGGGAAGCCTTCTACGCCTACGTTTACCAGAACCAGCGCCCCGAGATATTTTTCAAAGGCACGGCGCGGGTCTGCGTCGGTCCCGGTCAGCCTATCGGCATCCGCTCCGATTCTTGCTTTACCGCACCCGAGCCCGAACTAGCCGTCGTTATCGGCAGCCAAGGAAGGGTCCTCGGCTATACCCTGGCCAACGACGTATCGGCC
>JAUWIC010000050.1 GCA_030605575.1 Dehalococcoidia bacterium | reverse complement strand
CGGTTCAGTGGCTTTTGCCGTTGCCTTCTTCTTCATCGCCCCCCTTTTTCTCACCAGATTGCTTGACCCTTATATTCAATCATCCATTATATTCCATTTGATAGAGGGCTTTATCCGACTGGGTTTTTTCATCGCTTACCTGAAGTTAATAACATTAGTCTCTGACATTAAGCGGGTGTTTGCTTATCACGGTGCCGAGCACAAGGCGGTGAACGCCTATGAGGCTGGTGTTCCCCTGGAGGTAGGGGCAGTCAGGGAATATAGTACGGCTCACGTGCGTTGTGGCACCAGCTTTATGTTTGCTGTTTTGATTATCGCCATCATCATTTTTGCCATTATTGGGCGACCCTCAGTGTGGGTGATGGTGCTGTCGCGAGTTGTCCTCATTCCGCTTATTGCTGCCCTGGGCTACGAAGTTACCTACTTTGGCACCAGGCATATTAACAACAGGCTAGTCAGGGCTCTTCTGGCTCCAGGATTGTGGTTACAGAGGCTGACAACCAGGGAGCCTGATGATAACCAGCTTGAGGTCGCCCTATCGGCGTTAAAAAGGGTGGTAGAAATTGACCACGTTGAGGAGACAGCTCAGGCTTCCTCGGGCTGACTTGTCTCTATATCTTGTTCGGTCAGCTTCTGAAAGAAGCAGGTCTTGTTGCCGGTGTGGCACACCGGACCGGTAGGTTCTCCTATAATCAGAATAGTATCGCTATCGCAGTCCTTCCACACTGAGCGCACCTTGATGCGGTTGCCTGAGGTCTCACCCTTGTGCCATAGCTCCTTTCGGCTACGACTATAAAACCAGGCTTCGCCGCTGGATAGAGTTCGGCGCAGTGCCTCCTCATTCATATAAGCTAGCATCAGTACCTCGCCGGTGTCAGCATCCTGGGCTATAGCCGGGACCAGCCCCTTCTCATCAAACTTGATATCTATCTACCTCACCCCCTCGTTCCCCCTCTCCTTCAAAGGAGAGGGGGAAGATTCTGTGAAGAGGGGCTGCGCCCCTCTTAAACTTCCGATTAGGCTCTTCCTCTCTATGATATGAATATATATTCTTATCATGAGGGGGAAGTAGAGGTCTTGAAGGGGCAAAGCCCCTACAATCTACCCCTGATAAGTGAACTCTTTCTCAATTCAGCTAGCGGCGACCAGGGCTTGTTTTAGGTTGATGTCGCCGGTATAGAGTGCCTTACCTATTATAGCCCCTTCTACGCCGAGCTGCTTCAATATTTTAAGGTGGTTTATCGAGGAAATGCCACCGGCGGCAATAATTGGCAACCCAATGGTATTGACCAGCTCAAAGGTAGCCGCGAAATTAGGCTCGGTCAGGGTGCCATCACGACTAATATCAGTGTAGATAAAACGCTTGACCCCGAGTTGTACCATAGATTGGGCACAGTCTACCGCCTTTAGCTCTGTTTCTTGACGCCAGCCATGGGTGGCAACGTATCCTTCCCTGGCATCAATACTAACAATAATACACTCGCTGAAGTTACGGCATGCCTCTTTAACCAGTCCAGGTTTTTCCACGGCGGCTGTACTCAGGATGACACGCTCAATGCCAGCTTTAAGTAATTGCTCTATCGTTTCCAGGCGGCGGATGCCACCACCCAGTTGGGTGGGAATTAATACCGCACTGGCTATTTGGGTGATAATGTCCAGGTTGCCCAGCTCACCCTTAGCGGCACCATCAAGGTCAACAATATGTAACCTTGGTGCTCCTACTGATTGCCACTTTAGGGCTACGTCTACCGGCTCATCAGAGTATATCGTTTCCTGGTTATAGTCACCCTGATAGAGGCGGACGCACTTACCCTGTCTAAGGTCTATAGCCGGGATTATTTCTATGGTCGTCTTTCTCCTTCCCGATTATGAATTTTCGGTTATCAGTGAGCATTATCATATCACTATTGTTGTAGCGATAACAATATTTCCCTTTAACCTGTTTCTTGACATGGCTGGGTGAGGTTGTTAGACTGTCATTACTATTGCCCCAGTCTTCGGCTATTCGGTTATCCAATATTCTTGGTTAGAGGCTTTCATTGGCGGAACAGGTATCACAACGGGGTTCGTCGTCGGGACCCTTCACCAGCGGTTTGGTTCAGGTCTTCACCGGTGATGGTAAAGGCAAGACCACAGCCGCCCTGGGGGCAGCCATCCGGGCCTTGGGTCATGGTCTAAGGGTATGTATTGTTTTCTTTATGAAGGGCGATTACCCCTATGGGGAATGCGCTATCCTGTCTCAGTTACCCAATGTCAATATAGTCAGGTCTGGCAGTCCGGGGTTCATTGACCCAACTAATATTAAGCCCGAGCAAAAAGAACAGGCGAGGCAGGCTCTGGCTGCCGCTCGTGAGGCTGTGTCCAGTGGTAGCTATGACCTGGTGGTGCTGGATGAGGTTAACCTGGCGGTAGCCTGGAATCTGGTCGAATTGGATGAAGTAATCAAGCTTATTAGCCACAAGCCACGGAACGTGGAGCTTATCCTCACCGGTCGTAAGGCTGATACCAGGTTAATTCAACTGGCAGACGTAGTCACCGAGATGCTGAAGATTAAGCACCCTTATGATGAAGGGGTGAAGGCGCGGAGGGGGATTGAGTATTAGAAAGTACATAAAGGAGGGAATCATGGCTATAACATTGAGTGTAATCAAAGCTGATGTTGGTGGTTATGTCGGGCATTCTGAATCTCACCCCGATGTCCTGGCCAAGGCTGGCGAGTGCCTGGCCAAGTCTAAGAAGGAAGGACTACTGGTTGATTATCATGTAACCAAGTGTGGTGATGACCTGCAACTGATTATGACCCACCAGCAGGGCGAGGATAGCGAAAAAATTCATAAGCTTGCCTGGGATACATTTGTTGACTGCACCCAGGTGGCTAAGGAGCTAAAACTTCATGGTGCTGGTCAGGATTTGCTGTCGGATGCCTTTTCGGGCAACGTTAAAGGGATGGGACCCGGGGTAGCTGAGATGGAGTTTGAGGAGCGTGCCGCCGAGACAATTATAATCTTTATGGCTGACAAGACCTCGGCTGGGGCATGGAATATGCCACTATACAAGATATTTGCCGACCCGTTTAATACCATCGGCCTGGTTATCGCTGCCAATATGCACACTGGTTTTGCCTTTGAAGTGCACGATGTCAAGGAGCATAAAAAGATAACCTTTAATGCCCCGGAAGAGATTTACGACTTGCTGGTTTTTATTGGGGCACCTTCACGCTATGCGGTAAAAGCGGTCTATCATCGGGGGACCAGTGAGATAGCCGCCGTGTCTTCTACCCAGCGTTTATCTCTCATTGCCGGGCGATATGTGGGTAAGGATGACCCGGTATGTATTGTTCGCTCTCAAGGTCAATTCCCAGCGGTAGGAGAGGTTCTGGAGCCATTTACCTTGCCTTTACTGGTGGAGGGGTGGATGCGGGGCTCGCATCACGGCCCTCTGATGCCGGTAACTGTTGAAGATAGCACCCCCTCCCGCTTTGATGGTCCACCCCGAGTCACTTCTCTTGGTTTTCAACTATCTGGTGGCAAGCTGGTTGGACCTCGTGATATGTTTGGTGATAAGTCGTTTGATAACGCTCGCCAGCAAGCCAATGATATCGCTGATTTTCTGCGTCGTCACGGTCCTTTTGAACCACACCGCCTACCCCTAGAGGAGATGGAATACACAACCATGCCTCAAGTGGCGAAAAAGTTAGAGGGAAGGTTTATTGACCTTGATTAAGTAAATGGTGAGGGCTATTATTGGGGAAATGCCTCTGAATCTAAAAAATATTTAACTGGAGGTAAGACAAATGGCGACCTATGTTATGCTGACTACTTTAACTGAGGAGGGAAGGAAGACCATAAAACAAAATCCGCGGAGAATCAAAGAGGTGAATAAAGAGGTCGAGGCCATGGGGGCCAAGATACTAGCCCAGTACTCCCTTTTGGGTCCGTATGACTTTGTCAACATCCTGGAAGCCCCGGACAACACCACCATAGCCAAGGTGGCTATGGAGCTGGGCTCAAGAGGTACGCTGCAGACTATGACTATGGCAGCCATGACCCTTGACGAGTTTATTGGTAGTATCTGAGGCAACTGCTCATTCTGGAGTCCCATTGGATTACAAGCTGCTCCTGGCGACAAATAATGAAGCTAAGGTACGTGAGTATCGGAGTTTACTCCAGAAGCTTCCCTTTGAGCTAGTTACCTTAGCTGAATTGGGCATGACCGTTATTGTTGATGAGGTAGGCGAGAGCCTGGAGGAGAATGCTAGATTGAAAGCCACGGTCTTAGCCGCCAGGAGTCAGTTATTAGCTTTGGCTGATGATTCCGGGCTGGAGGTTGATGCTTTGGGGGGTGAGCCCGGTCGGCTATCGGCTCGCTATGCTGGGGAAAAGGCTTCAGATAGGGATAGGATTAGTTACTTATTGTCAAAGCTCAAGGGAGTGCCCTGGACGAAGCGTTCTGCCCGTTTCAGGTGTGTTATTGCTTTAGCTACCCCCGGTGGTAAGGTAGAGTTTTGCTCCGGCGAGTGTCGTGGCGTAATAACCTTTGAGCCCGCAGGGGAGCAGGGCTTTGGCTATGACCCCATCTTCTACCTCCCTGAGTCAGGTAAGACAATGGCTGAACTACCTCTGGAAATCAAAAACCAGGTTAGCCACCGAGGACAGGCAGCCAGAAAAGTACGCCGGGTACTGAAGAGGTTGAGCAGCAGTAACTCACTATAGGGTGAGAAATGGATGAAAAGAATATTAATGATTTCAACTCACGGGTATTTTGAGAGCAAACCCTCTTTTGGTCTCCCTGATACCGGGGGGCAGGTAGTCTTTGTCATCGAACTGTCGCGGGCACTGGCAAAGTTTGGTTATGAAGTAGATATTTTAACCAGGAGATTTGAAGATTTTCCCCAAATTGAGAAGGTCAGCGATGAGGTAAGAATTATTAGAGTCCCTTGTGACGGCCGGGATTTTATTCCCAAGGAATATCTGGTGAAATACTTGGCTGAGTTAGTTGATGGCTTCGTTGAATATTGCCAGCATAATGGTCTGGAATATGAGTTCATAGACTCTCACTACTGGGATGCTGGTTTTGTCGGCGTCAAACTTGCCCCGATATTCGGTGTTCCTCATATGTTTACTCCCCATTCCTTAGGAATCTGGAAGAAAATGCAAATGCAACAAACTTCAGTTGATACCGGGGTGGGATTGAATAATGAGGAAGAGGTGGAAAGGCAGCATAATTTCCGGCAGAGGATTGAAACTGAAAAGACGATAATGAGTAGCGCCAACAAAGTCATAGCTACCACCCCCGAGCAAAGGGACATCATCTGTGAAAAGTATGGGATATCGGAGAGGGAAATTGCCCTCACTATCCCCGGTTTCTACCCTGATAAATTTCGGAGAATGGACAAGGACACCCTAAACAAGGCGATTGACAAATATAAGCTGCCGCCAAGGTTTGTCTTGGCGGTGGGCAGGATAACTGACTATAAAGGTTATGACCTTTTGATAAAGGCGATGGCACGTGTGGTTAAAGAAATACCTGATATCAAACTTCTTCTCAGAATTGGTTCTGACCGACTTACTGAAGAGGAAATACGGAAGAAAACAGAACTATTACAGCTCGCCGAAAGCCTTGACCTGGTCGATAACATCTTGTTTTACAATTATGTTGAGGAGCTAGAAGCTTTCTATAATGCGGCTGAGGTGTTTGTCCTGCCATCCACATATGAGCCTTTTGGCATGGTGGCTATTGAGAGTATGGCTTGTGGTACCCCGGCAATCGTAACCACCAAGGGAGGATTGAAGTCTTTCTTGAAGGATGGCCACGATGCATTACTCGTCGACCCGCTTGATACCCGGGCACTGGCCGAAGCAATACTCAAGTTACTGAAAGATAGGACCCTGCATAATAAACTCTCTGGCAATGGCTATAAAAAAGTACATTCCATGTTTACCTGGGCGACGATTGCCGACAGGAGTCTAAAAATAATCAAGCAATTGTAGGGTGAGAATGAGGGACGCATCTACCGTGGACAAGAAGCTGATATGTGCCGACCTGGATGGCACCCTTATTGGCGATGATGATGCCATGTATAAACTGCTGGGAATAATAGATAGCCAGGATTTCTTGCTTGTTTTCAGCACGGGAAGGCATCTACGCTCAACATTGGCATTTATTGATGAAAAAATAATTCGGAAACCGGATGCCTGCATCTGCCTGGTTGGCACCGAGGTCTATTTTCTTCAAGAAGGAGAACTTACCCTGGACAACGGCTGGAGTCAAATCATATCACAAGATTGGGATAGGGAGAAAATAGTGCGGCTACTGGCTGACATCAAGGAATTACTCTGGCAGGATGAGGAGTGGCAAACAAGATTTAAAATAAGTTATTTTCTGAGAGAGAATCAGGATGAGGTCTTAAAAGAGATAATTCACCGTCTAGAGAAGGCAAAGTTAAAGACAATCATTATCTATAGCTGTGGCGAATTCCTGGACTTTCTACCCCTGAAATCCAGCAAGGCTGGAGCTATAAAATATATAATAGACAAATTTAACCTCAAGAGACAGGATGTAGTAGTTTGTGGCGATTCGGGAAATGATTTGGATATGTTCACTCTTGGATTCAAGGGTATAATTGTCGGTAATGCCCAGCCTGAATTGAAGAACTTCAACGGCGAAAATGCCTACCACGCTGTTGCCCAATATAGTGCTGGAATAATCGAAGGGTTAAGGCACTTTGATTTCATTTAAAGGGAAGTTGAAGCTTTCGGGAAAAGTTGCTATTAATGGTACCGGGTAAAACACAAAAGGAGACGGAAATTTATCTATGACTGGACTTTCTGATTCCTTCCAGCGTCCGATAAACTATTTGCGTATCTCGGTAACTGACCGCTGCAATCTACGCTGTATCTATTGCCTGCCTGCCGAGGGGGTGCGGCTGATGTCTCACCGGGACATTCTTACCTATGAGGAAATCTACACCATAGCTCGGGTAGCCGCTGAGCTGGGTATAAATAAGATAAGGCTCACCGGCGGCGAACCACTGGTGAGGTTGGGGCTGACTGAATTGATACAAATGTTGGCCCAAATAGAGGCTATAGATGATATTTCTCTGACCACCAACGGTACCTTGCTCAGTCATTATGCCGCTGAACTGAAGCAAGCCGGCCTACAACGGGTTAACATAAGCCTGGATACCCTTAAGTCGGACAAATTTAAGCTGGTTACGCGTAGTAGCCTTAATCTTGGCGACGTACTGGAGGCTATCGAGGTCGCCAGGTCGGTTGGGCTTAATCCGGTCAAGCTTAATATGGTGGTTATGTCGGGCATTAATGATGACGAGCTTCTTGATTTCGCAGCTAAGACTATTGATGAGGAATGGCATGTGCGCTTTATTGAGTTTATGCCCGTTGGTGGGGTGAGCCCCACCGCCTCATATTTTGTCTCAGTCAGTGATATGAGAAAGCGCCTTAAGCAGTTGGGTGAATTAGAGCCTTGCCTGCCCAGTGTCGGTAACGGGCCAGCCAAGTATTTCCGTTTTCCTTATGCCAGGGGGACTATTGGCTTTATCACCCCGGTTAGTGAGCACTTCTGCTTTCATTGTAATCGGCTACGGCTTACCGCTGATGGTAAGCTCTGCCCCTGTTTATTAGCTGATGATGAAGTGGACCTGAAGCAGCCCCTGCGTAGCGGTATATCTTCAGCCGGGCTGAAACAGCTGATTGAGGCGGCAGTGGCTAATAAGCCATTGCGTCATCACTTAACCGAGGGCTATGTCCCTAAACACCGCCCGTTCTCTCAGGTAGGAGGTTAATTATGGAGGAGCTGACGCATATAGATGAGTCAGGTCAACCTCAGATGGTAGATGTTACGGGTAAGCCTGATACCCAGCGTGAGGCAGTAGCCAAATGCCGGGTCAGGATGAAGGCTTCTACCCTTAAGCGGTTAAAGAGAGGTAAGATGGAGAAGGGGGATGTATTAGCTGTAGCCCGCTTAGCTGGTATTATGGCGGCTAAGCAAACACCGCATATAATCCCCCTGTGCCATCCAGTTCTTATCGGCGATATTAGGGTTGAGTTCGGCCTGGATGAAGACAATAACACAGTGGAAATTACCACTACGGTGAAGAGCATAGGTAAGACGGGGGTGGAGATGGAGGCGCTTACGGCTACTGCGGTTACTGCCTTGACTATCTATGATATGTGCAAAGCGGTAGACCGGGGCATCCAGATTGAGAGCATTCGGCTAATCAGAAAAAGTGGTGGTAAAAGCGGGGTAATTGACCTTGAGTAGAATTAATTATTAGTGTATACTAAGCCACCACAAGAATATACTTTGGGGGGTGTATTATGAGGTTAACATGTCTTCAGGAGAATCTAAACCGGGGGCTTGGTGTGGTGGGGAGGGCGGTAGCTACTAGAACAACCCTGCCGATAACTAATAATGTCCTCTTAGCCGCCGACCAGTCTCGGCTTAAGCTGGCGGCTACCAATCTGGAAATGGCTATCACCTGCTGGATTGGTGCCAAGGTAGAGGAAGAGGGGGCGATTACTGTCCCGGCTCGACTTCTCACCGAGTTTATTAACTCCTTGCCCAATGATAAGGTTGATATTAACCTGCCGTCACAGACCAAGACCCTGGAGCTAAAATGTGCCCGATTTGAGGCACGAATCAGCGGGGTTGATGCCAAGGACTTCCCGCCGATACCTAAGATTGAGGAGGGTATTGCCACCAAGGTTGAGGTAGAAGCCCTTCGTCAGGGAATTACCCAGGTTGTCTTTGCTGCTGCCACTGAGGAATCTCGCCCGGTACTTACCGGTGTTGATGCCGAATTTGACGGTGATTTACTGACCCTGGCGGCGGCTGATGGCTTTAGGTTGGCAGTATATAAATTACCGCTGGCTACCCCGGTTGCCCAGAAGACCAGGGTCATTATTCCAGCCCGTACCCTGGCTGAGCTAAATCGGCTTATAACTGACCAGGAGGAAGCAGTTGAGATAACGGTAAATCCCAATAAGAGCCAGGCTCTGTTTCGGCTCAAGGATATCGAGCTGGTATCTCAGCTGGTTCAGGGTACTTTCCCCAATTATGCTCAGCTCATCCCCCAGAGCTACAATACGCGGGTGGTAGTTGATGTGGCTGCTTTCTTGAGGGCAGCCAAGACAGCCTCTATCTTTGCCCGTGATGGTAGTGGCATTGTCCGTTTGGTGATAACACCCGGTGAAGAGCTGACCCCGGGCAAGATAACCATCGCTGCCCGCTCCGAGGAAATAGGCGATGACGTCGGTGAGATTGATGCCGTTGTTGAGGGTGAAGAAGCCAAGATTGCCTTTAATGGTAAGTATCTAATTGATGTCCTGGGTGTGCTTCGCGAGTCACAGGTAGCCCTGGAGACTACCAATCCGTCAAGCCCCGGGGTTATCCGCCCGGTAGGGGTGGATAACTACATCCACGTCGTCATGCCCATGTTCGTCCAGTGGTAAATTAGCCACGTGGTGAAGGGTACTTGATACCTCACTCCTGGATGGGGGCTATTGAGGTTGACAGAATAATGCTCCACCGAATGGTTACCCTTGAAGTAGACGGCTTAAAGATTTCAGGACGGCTTTATCTACCTGGTGAGGGTGACCAGACTCCGTACCCTGCTGTTTGCGTTTGTCACGGTATCCCGGCTCAGAAGCCTGACCCTAATGATAGAGGCTATCCCCTGCTGGCGGAACGGATTTGCCGTGAGGGCTTGGCAGTATTGATTTTTAACTTTAGAGGGACCGGGGCTAGTGATGGTAATCTTGATATTTTGGGCTGGACTAGAGACCTGAAAGCGGTCATTGATTATTTATCGGCTTTGCCTGAGGTGGATAGGTCTCACCTGTCGTTACTGGGCTTTAGTGGTGGGGCTGCCGTCTCGGTGTATGTGGCGGCACAAGATAAAAGGGTATCATCTATTGTAACCTGTGCCTGCCCGGCCGAGTTTACCTTTCTTACTGAGGTTGACGAACCACAGTCTGTTATCAACCACTTTCGTGACATTGGTGCCATCAGGGATAAGGATTTTCCCTCTTCTGTGGCAGACTGGCTTGATGGCTTCAAGCTGGTTAGCCCGATTAAACATGTAGCTGAGATTGCACCTAGGCCGTTATTGCTGGTGCATGGCAGTAAAGATGAGTTAGTGGATGTGAGCCATGCCCATCAGCTATATGCTGGGGCGGGGGAGCCTAAGCAGATAATCGTAATTGATGGCGCTGGGCACAGGCTGAGGCAGAATGATAAGGCGATGGCTATTGTTATCGACTGGCTGAAATCTCAGTTACTGTAAATTGACCTGTACCTAGAAAATGATTTATAATTTAATTAGGTAGGATTAATCGGGGGTGAATTCAAGCCCGGAAAAAGTTTAATTCCTCTGGGGACCAATTGAGAGGCAGATAAAGTTGCACGAGTCTTGCGGCGTTTGCGGTGTTTATGCTCCGAATGAGGATGTAGCTCGACTTACTTTTTTTGCATTATTTGCTCTTCAGCATCGTGGTCAAGAGAGTGCTGGTATTGCGACCACTGATGGTCAAAGGCTCCAGGTTTACGCCAAGATGGGGCTGGTATCCCAGGTGTTTAGCGAGGATTCGTTAAGTCAGCTCACCGGGGATATGGCCATCGGTCATAACCGCTACTCCACCCGAGGTTCCAGCCGGGCAATTAATGTTCAGCCTATTGTAGTCGGCAAAGGCTCAAATACCATCGCCATAGCCCATAATGGGAATATCATTAATGCTGAGCACCTTTATGCCGAACTCTGTGACCAGGGCTATACTTTCAAGACCTCCACCGATACCGAGGTTATTGCTAACCTCATTCTCTCTTCCCCTGAGAAAGAGCAGGTAGACAAGATAAGGTATGCCATGCACCGCCTCCAGGGGGCATATTCTCTAGTAATTCTGACTAATCACGCTTTGTTTGCCGTTCGTGACCCCTTTGGTGTCCGACCATTATGTCTGGGGACTGTTGACAACGGCTGGGTTATAGCTTCCGAAAGCTGTGCCCTTGACCATATTGGAGCCAGCTTTGTCAGGGAGGTTGAGCCGGGTGAGATAGTTTCTATTAATGAGAATGGTGTTAAGAGCTCTCGGGAAGAGGGAGGCAGAAGGGCGCTGTGTATTTTTGAGTATATCTACTTCGCTCGCCCCGATAGTGTGATTAATGGGCGACTCCTCTACCCAGCACGACAGGCTATGGGAGCCGGTTTGGCTGAGGAGCATCCGGTAGAGGCTGATTTGGTTATGGGCGTGCCTGATTCGGCTACGGCGGCTGGCGTTGGTTATGCCTTCAAGTCAGGTATACCTTTGGGCGAGGGACTAATTAAGAACCGCTATGTCGGGCGCACCTTTATTGAGCCTGACCAGAGAATCAGGGACCTCGGGGTTAAACTGAAATTTAACCCCCTGCCCCAGATGCTGGATGGCAAGCGGGTGGTGGTAGTTGATGATAGCATCGTTCGGGGAACCACTACTCCTCAGGTAGTGAGGTTGCTGAGGAAGACGGGGGCTAAAGAGGTACATATGCGTATCTGTGCTCCACCCATCCGCTATCCTTGTTTCTTTGGTGTGGATATGGCTACCCGCCGTGAGCTAATTGCCGCTCGCAAGACTGTAGACGAGGTCAGGGACTTTATTGAGGCTGATTCATTGGGCTATCTGAGTGTTGATGGATTGATTAAAGCTGTGGCTCTGCCTAAAGACATGTTTTGTATGGCTTGTTTTACCGGTGACTACCTCATACCGGTTCAGCTTGAGATGGACAAACTGGCGCTGGAGGAGATGCCGGCTGGTCAGCAAATCCCCCTTGACATAAAGTAGCGCTAAGTTAAAATACTCAGCTATTGGCTATAATTAAGATTGCTTATCAGAGGAAGTTTGAAGGGGCGGAGCCCCTCCAAAAGTAACCCGTCCCTTCTTTCAGGGAGTAAGTAATATAAATAACAAAGGAGAGTTAAAGAGAGGCGAAGCCTCTCTTACATAACTAATTCCCCCTCTCCTTTGAAGGAGAGGGGGACACAGGGGGTGAGGTTGACAAAGGAGTCCTATGCTGCCGCTGGCGTTAATATTGATGTGGCGGCTAAAGCCAAAGAGCTGATTGGCAGGCATGCCCGGTCTACCCTCCGCCCCGAGGTGTTGAGCGGCGTTGGCTTCTTTGGCGGGCTTTTTGAGTTTAAAGGGTTTAAGCAGCCGGTTCTGGTGTCCAGCGTTGATGGCGTCGGCACCAAGCTGAAGATTGCTTTGGCTTTAGCCCAACACAATACTATTGGCATTGATATCGTTAATCACTGTGTTAATGACATACTTACCTGCGGCGCTGAGCCGCTCTTTTTTTTGGACTACATTGCTATGGGCAGGCTGGTGCCTGAGCAGGTGGAGGCTATTGCTCAGGGTTTAGCCAGTGCTTGCCGCCAGGTTGGATGTGCTCTTATTGGGGGTGAAACGGCCGAGATGCCGGGACTGTATGCCGGGGAGGATTATGACCTGGTTGGTTTCATAATTGGTGTCGTGGAGAAGAAGAAGATTATCATGGGGAAGACGATTGTGGTCGGTGATACCATTATCGGCTTACCCTCGAGCGGACTTCATACCAATGGTTATTCGCTGGTGCGCAAAATTTTTGGTGAAACTAAGCAGGCTTTAGACAAGTATTACCCTGAGCTGGGTCGAACCCTGGGCGACGAGCTTCTGGAGCCCCACCGGTGTTATTATCATCAGTTAAAGCCACTACTGCCTCTGATTAAGGGTATGGCTCATATTACCGGCGGTGGCTTGATTGATAATGTGCCCAGGGTCTTACCTCAGGGTATGGCGGCGAAGTTTGATAGCCAAGCGTGGATTGTGCCCCCTATTTTCCAGCTTATTCAGCAGCGGGGTAGTGTAGCTCAAAACGAGATGTACCGCGTGTTTAATATGGGCATCGGCATGGTCGTTATCTGCTCGCCGGACAATGTTGCCCAGCTTACTAAAGCCCTACCCCAGGCTAAGATTATCGGCAAGGTGGCGAAGCAGGCAGGGAAGGCGAGGGTAGTTATCAATTAGTTGACGGGGCGTTTAAGAGGGGCGAAGCCCCTCTTAACTAACCACCTCCCCCTCATGCAAAGAATACATCTCCCTATCATGGAGAGGGGGACACAGGGGGTGAGGTAGAAATAGATAAATGGAGGTATTATGCGAGCTATTATCAGTGTGTCGGACAAGGCAGGAGTAACCGATTTTGCTAAAGGCTTAAGCCAGCTTGGGTTTGAGATATTCTCTACCGGCGGCACCAGGAAGGCACTGGCCGAAGCTGGGGTGCCGGTAAAGAGCGTCTCTGAGATTACCGGCTTTCCTGAGATTCTTGATGGCAGGGTAAAAACCCTGCACCCGGTTATTCATGGCGGCATCCTGGCTAGACGTAACCTACCTGCCCATATGGAGGAATTGGCTAAGAATAAGATTGAGATTATTGACCTGGTGGCGGTCAATCTCTACCCCTTTGTCCAGACGGTCTCTAAAGAAGGTGTTACCCTTGATGATGCACTGGAAAATATTGATATTGGTGGGCCAACCCTGATTCGGGCAGCCGCCAAGAATTTCCCCAGCGTCATCGTGGTCGTCGCCCCGGCTGACTACCAGCCAGTCCTGGAGAAATTGAAGGCGGGAGGTATAGACCTCGCCAGGCGTAAAAGGCTGGCACAGAAGGCTTTCCAGCACGTGGCTATTTACGATACTGCTATTTCGCAATATCTGAGGCAGGATACAGAAGGTTTCCCCGAGGAGATGACTATAGCCTTGAAAAAGCTTTACCGACTTCGTTATGGTGAGAACCCTCATCAGCAAGCTGCCTTCTACGCCGAGCCGGTAGTAGGGGCAAGACAGGACACCGGTATTACCTGGGCCAAGCAGCTATGGGGCAAGGAGCTCTCATTTAACAATATCCTGGATGCTGATGCTGCCTGGGGCGTGGTAACTGACTTTTCAGCACCCACGGTGGCTGTTATCAAACACACCAACCCCTGCGGTCTGGCCAGTCATAGCGATATTACCGAGGCTTATCGGCGGGCTTTAAGCGGTGACCCGGTGGCTGCCTTTGGTGGCATTGTCGCTTGCAATAGAGCCATTGACCTGGCTACTGCTGAGGAAATTAGTAAAACCTTTTACGAGATAGTCATCGCCCCTGAGTATAAAGCCGAAGTCCTGGAATTATTAAAGCGTAAAAAGAATTTACGTATTCTGGTCGCCGAGCTACCGCTAGATTATGGTCAAGCCGGTGGTGGCTACCTTGACTTTCGCCGGGTAAAGGGCGGATTACTGGTCCAGACCTCAGATTCCTTAGCTGAGGCTAGCGTCAGTTTAAAAACGGTGACCAAACGGGAGCCAACTCAAGCCGAGATAGAAGACCTGCTCTTTGCCTGGCGTGCCGTTAAGCATGTGAAGTCAAATGCTATTATATTGGTTAAGGATAAGACGCTTTTAGGCATGGGAGCCGGGCAGCCCAGCCGGATTGTCAGCGCTCAGATTGCTAAGGAAAAGGCTGGAGACAAGACAAGGGGTAGTGTTCTGGCTTCGGATGCTATGTTCCCATTCCCTGATGTGGTAGAGGCGGCAGCGGCTGGTGGGGTAACGGCTATTATCCAGCCCGGCGGCTCAATAAGAGACGAAGACTCAATTAAGGCGGCTGATAAGCACAATATAGCTATGGTTTTTACCGGCGTCAGGCATTTCCGGCATTAATCAAAAATGGGGAAGTGTGAAGGGACGAAGCCCCTTTAAAGAAACTATTTCTCCTTTCAAAAAGCAAAGGAGGGTTAAAGAGAGGCGAATACGGGGTCCCCGCAAAAACAAAGTTTTTGTGGGGTAAAAAGCCTCTCTTATATAACCAATTCCCCCTCTCCTTTTAAGGAGAGGGGGATACAGGGGGTGAGGTTGGAAAACCATGGCTAATGTAGTTTTAGTGTCCGATATGCTCCGGGGTTTTCTGGAAGAGGGTTACCCTCTGTATTGTGGGGCTCGAGCTCGCCGCATCATCCCCAATGTGCAGGCTCTTGTGGAGCAGGAGCTGGCTCAGGGTTCCGCAGTATTCTTCCTTTGTGATTCTCATACCCCCGATGACCCTGAGTTCAAGATGTTTCCCCCGCACTCCGTTGAAGGCACTGCTGAGGCAGAGGTCATTCCCGAGTTAGCCCGGTATGAGGGTGAAATAATACCCAAAAGGACCTTTAGCTCATTTTTTGACACCTCACTTGATGAGAAGCTGAGCCAGCTCAAGCCAGAGAAGTTGATTGTTTGTGGGGTGTGTACTCACATCTGTGTGTTGTACACTGTGGCTGATGCCAGAATTCGCGGTTATGAGGTGGAGGTGCCGGTTGACTGCGTTGCCTCCTTTGATGAGAAGGCTCACCACTTCGCCCTGGAATATATGGAGAAGGTACTGGGGGCAAAACTTACCAGCTTCAGGATTAGCCAGGTTAAGCCACCTAAATTTGAACCATCTGAGGCTGTCCTGTCCGGGGAGACGGCTGATATCTACTTTGCCCGCACCGTGGACATATTGCGCCACGAGAAGCTTAACCCGGTAGCTACTCTGGAGGTATTCTCCAGCCGAGCCGGGGTACTCTGCGGTATGGAGGAGGTCAAGGCACTGCTTTCCCGGGTCTTACCTAAGGGTAAGTGTGAAGTATGGGCACTGGCTGAGGGCGAGGCGATGAAGGAAAAGGAGGTAGTACTGCGTATCACTGCCCCTTACCAGAGCTACGGGCTGTATGAAACCGCCATAGATGGTATGCTAGCCCAGTCCAGTGGTTGGGCAACAGCCGCCCGGGAGTGTGTAGAAGCGGCTCAGGGGATACCCATCATCAGCTTTGGCGCCCGCCATGTCCACCCCTCAGTAGCTGGAATGATGGAGTATGCCGCTATTGTAGGTGGTTGCGCTGGCTGCTCCAGTATAGCTGGTGCTAAACTGGCTGGCATTGAACCGATGGGAACAATACCCCATGCCCTGATTATAATTATGGGTGACACGGTTAAAGCTACGGTAGCTTTTGATAAGTATATGCCCCCTGAGGTGCACAGGGTGTCTTTGGTTGATACCTTTAAGGATGAGGCTGAGGAGAGCCTGCTGGTGGCTCAGGCACTGGGTGAGAAGCTTGATAGCGTGCGGCTTGATACCCCCGGCGAGCGGGGCAGGGTTACTGCCGACCTGGTTAAGGAGGTGAGAGCCCGACTGGATTTAGCCGGTTTCAATAAGGTGAAGATTTTTGTCAGCGGTGGCATTGACCCTGAGCGAATTAGATACTTCATTGAGAATGGGGCACCGGTTGATGGCTTTGGCGTCGGCAGCTATATCAGTGGGGCTAAACCTGTTGACTTTACCGCTGACCTCCACGAGGTGGAAGGCAAACCCATCGCTAAAAGGGGCAGACTCCCGGGTATTACCCCCAACCCCCACCTCAAGCGCGTGATGTAAGGCAGATTATTTTCGGATAAGGGGAGATTTATGGTAGAGCAGATGGTTAGCTTCTTTGTCTCCGGGTTCGTCTACCCCGGTCTCTCAGGGGCTAAAATACTGGTTGGGGTTGGTCTGGGGGTAGCCTTTGGTGCTATCTGGCTTGCTGGTTACCGACCACCGCTTCGCAGTCGGCCCTGGCTGTGGGCAGTTCTCGCCATTAGCGCCTTTCTAGCCTGGACAGCTGTTGCTTTTATTCAAATACCCCTCCAATTTTGGGCTGGGCAGGCACTAGGACACTTCTGGAGTCAAGAAGTTCTTATGAGCCGGCTTCTGCTTTTTGGGATACCGCAAATACTGCTTAGCGGGCTGGTTCAGGAGGGCGCCAAGTTAGTCCCAATAGTTCTCTACTGGCGGCGTGAGGGCAAAAGTCTTGACCCCAAACTGGGTCTGGTCATTGGGGCAGTGGCAGGAGCTGGCTTAGGTATTTTTGAAGCGGTATGGGTGCATAACCGTGTCTTCCTCTCTGGCTGGACCTGGGCAGCGGTGTCAACCCAGGGTCTGGTAGCCCTGATTCCTTTTGGGGAGAGGTTCTTCGTTGTCGCCGCCCACACTGCCTTTTCGGCGCTGGCTGGTTATGGTTTGGCTAAGGGTAAAGGATGGCAGTTCTATCTCATCGCCTCGGGACTACACGCCTTGATAAACTATAGCGCTGTTCTTTTGAGAGCTGGGGTTCTTAGCGTTATTCAAGTGGAAATCTATGCTGCCATTGTTGCCCTGTCAGTTACGGCTTGGGCCCTATGGCTTCGCTGGCGAAAGCCAGTGGTCTCAACTGCGTCAGAAGTCTAGCCCGGCTCAAATTTCAGGCGTAGATGTGTAATGAATGTAAGAGATTATCTTCTACCTCACCCCCTTAGTCCCCCTCTCCTTCAAAGGAGAGGGGGGAATAGTTTTATAAAGAGAGGCCACGCCTCTCTTAAACTTTCCTTATCCCTGAGGTCTGGGGAGTTTAAGAGGGGCATTAGCCCCTCTTAAAACAAATCTTCCCCTTCCCCTTGCTAAGGGGAAGGGGATACAGGGGATAGGGTTACCAATTATCAAGAGGAGAAAGGGAAATAGGTTTTGGTGGGGTGAAGCACCATCAATCTACACGCTCAAATTTCAGGCATAGAACCTGCTTGGTGCTATCGGTAACCTTTACCCTGTCATCTATGCGCCAGCCGACGACCCACAGGATATGATGGAGAGAGCAGACGACGTGGATTCGTCCTCGCCAGGCTTGGGTGTTTTTGGCATCAATAATAAATTCGTTTAGCTTCTTGGGCTGGCTCATACCCAATGGCTGGAACCGGTCACCCCGCTGGCGACTTCGCACTACCAGCTTATCGCCGGTTTTATCACGGTCAAAGTAGGCAGTAAAGAGATTATTTATCAACCTCACC